>CALDHQ010000091.1 GCA_937894055.1 uncultured Polymorphobacter sp. | reverse complement strand
CATCGCGCTGCGGATCGCGCTGGGCATCACGTTGCGCGTCGCGCTGCTGATCGCGCTGGTCGTTGGCGCGCGGGTCGACCTGCTGGATGCCGTTGGGGCCGAGCTGATAGGTCGTCTGCGCCAGCACCGGGCTGGCCACTGTTGCGAGCAACAGCGCCGAAATCAAAATCTTGCGCATGGGGTTCTCCGGGGGGTGCCGGCCGGTTGCGTGCCATTGCGGCAGGCGTGTTCGGGCCGTTGGCGGTTCAACGAACCGCCCGGTATCCGGTTCCA
The DNA here is from genome assembly GCA_937894055.1 of uncultured Polymorphobacter sp. Lineage (GTDB taxonomy): Bacteria > Pseudomonadota > Alphaproteobacteria > Sphingomonadales > Sphingomonadaceae > Polymorphobacter_A. The sequence goes on along the minus strand of CALDHQ010000091.1, from coordinate 2,021 downwards.
TCAGCCGATGTATTTGATCAGCACTCCCGCCAGCGCCCCCAGCCCGAGCACCGCGCCCATCCCCAGCCGGGTGCGCGTCAGCAGCCCAAGCGCCGCCAGCGCCAGAGCGGCGGCGACCCAGTCGAAGCCGCCCGACGGCACCCACAACCGCAATGGTCCGACCCGCAGCGCCTCGACCTCAGCAAACAACACGTGCAGCGCAAACCACACCGCCAGATTCGCCATCACCCCGACGACCGCCGCGGTAATCGCGGCGAGCGCCGCCGCCAGCGCCGGGCGCGCGGTCAGCCGGTCGAGGTGCGGCGCCAGCGTGAAAATCCACAGGAACGACGGCGCGAACGTCACCCACAACACCATCGCCATGCCGAGCCACAGCCCGCCCGCGATACCGAACCCCGCCCCGGCAATGCCGCCGACGAACTGGAACACCAGCACCAGCGGCCCCGGCGTGGTCTCCGCCAGCCCCAGCCCGTCGAGCATTTGTGCGGCGGTCAGCCAGCCTTGGTCCTCGACCGCGTGCTGCGCGACATAGCTCAGCGCCGCATAGGCGCCGCCGAATGTCACCGCCGCCATGCGCGCGAAGAAGCTGCCGAGTTGCGTCAACGGGTGCTGCGGCCCGAGCAGCAGCGCCGACAGCACGATCGGTGCCGCCCACACCGCGCCCCAGCCAAGCGCGGTGACCAGCGAGGCGCGCCACGACGCCGGCGGCAGCGACGTCGGATCATGCAAATTGCCGCGGCCGCGCCAGCCGCCGATCAGCGCGGCGGCGAGCACCACCAGCGGGAACGGCGCATCGAAAAAGAACAGCGCAACAAATGCCGCGACCGCGAGCACCCAGCCCTGCGCGCCGTGCAGCGCGCGCCGGGCAATCCGCAGCAACGCCTGCGCCACAACCGCGAGCACGACGGCCTGCACGCCGTAGAACAGCGCTTGCACCAATGGCAGCGTGCCGAAATTGAGATAGGCCCAGGTCAGCAGCGCCATCACCGCTGCGCCGGGCAGCACGAACAACCCGCCGGCAATCAGCCCGCCGCGCACCCCGTGGAGGCGCCAGCCGCACCATGTCGCCAATTGCTGCGCTTCGGGGCCGGGCAGCAGCATGCAGAAGTTGAGCGCGCGCAGGAACGCCGCCTGTTCGATCCAGCCGCGGCCATCGACCAGCTCGCGCTGCATCTGCGCGATCTGCCCCGCCGGCCCGCCGAAGCTCAGCCAGCCAATGCGCCAGAAGCTGTGCGTCAGCGCCGAAAGTGACGGTCGGGTCATGCACCTGACATGGCACAGCGATGATGACAGGGCCATGGCGACGAATTGACTTGTTGCGTGCCGCCCGTCAGTCTCGCCTCAGCAGCGGGGGCTCCACATGACAAACAAGACTGCGGCACGGCCGGCCGAACTCGAACGCGTTTTCGGTGCAGGGGCGCTGACGCTGATCGGCATCGGCTCGGTGATCGGCGCCGGTATCTTCGTCATTACCGGACAGGCCGCCGCCGCGCACGCCGGCCCGGCGATCATGTTGAGCTTCGTCATCGCCGGGCTGGTCTGCGTGTTCAGCGCGCTGTGCTACGCCGAAATGACCGCGATGGTGCCGACCGCGGGCTCGGCCTATGCCTTCACCAAGGAAGCCTTTGGGCGGGCCACCGGCTGGTTCATCGGCTGGGCGCTGGTGGCGGAATATCTGTTTGCCGGCTGCGCGATCGCCATCGGCTGGTCGGCGTATATGCAGGGCGTCATCGGCGATTTCGGCATCCATCTGCCCGCCGCCTGGGCGAGCTCGCCACTGACGATGGAGGGCCAGTCGCTGCGCCGCACCGGCGCCATCGTCAACCTGCCGGCGGTGCTGATCATCCTCGCGGTGACGCTGTCGCATCTGGCGGGCGCGCGCGAATCGGCGAAACTCAACGTGGTCATGGTGTGGATCAAGCTGTCGGCGGTGCTGCTGTTCATCGGCTTCGGGCTGGCGCATGCCGATCCGTCGAACTGGGTGCCGTTCGTACCGCCGCTCGAAACGCAGCCCGATGGCA
>CALDHQ010000090.1 GCA_937894055.1 uncultured Polymorphobacter sp. | reverse complement strand
GGGGGGGGGAGGGCGGGCATGAAACTACTCTTGTATGCTTGCATCAAGATTCGATGATATGAAAAGGCAAGACAGGGCTTCGCCGATGACAAGAAATGCGTAAACTCTGTCAGGAATAGGGCTTGCACAAGGCCGTTGGCGGGTGAATTGGTGGTTGGCCTGAGGTTCTTTCATCAAATTCCAGGGATACAGGGAAGGCCGTGCGAATCGGCCACAGTTGCGCTGCGGTAACGCATCACAGACCCCCACCGGCGACAGGCGCCGGGCAAAGCCAATCGGGCAACCGGTGAAGGCGAGGGGCGAGGTCAACACGCGAAAGCGTGCACATGCGGAGTCCGAACATCTGCCCCCGGAAACTCACCACACGGACGCCTAGTGCGGGCGGCCGGGTTTAACCTTCAACGCACATTGAAGGGTGGGAGTGGAAACGTGCGGCCTCGCGGCCGCGGCGGTCTGCTCTTGCCGCAGCATCAGCAGATCATGAATACCACCATCGCGGCGTCGCTCCGACGCCTGCTCCTAATCGCCGGCGTCGCGCCGGCTTTCACCGCGTTCGCACAGACGGCCGAACCGGAAAAACTGCCGGACTATGTCTTCACCGCCACGCGGACCCCCGCGGCGCTGACGACGCTCGGGACCTATGTTGACCAGATCAGCGGCGCCGAGCTGGCCCGCATGCAGGCACGCCACGGCCACGCCGTGCTGATCGACTGCCACTCGATGCCGACGCCGCTGCCCGGCCGCCACGGCACGCCGCAAATCGTGCTCGGCGACCTCCACGGCCGCAGCGCCGCGCCGGCCCTCGTCGCCGCCATCACCGATCACTTCACCCGCGCCGGGCTGCGCGTCGTCGCCAACGACCCCTATGCCGGCGGCTACACCACCGCAGCGCACGGCGCCCCCGCCACCGGCATCCACGCCGTGCAGATCGAAATCGACCGCGCGCTCTATATGGACACCGCGCGGCTGCGGCCCAACGCCGGCTTCGCAAAGATTACCGCGCTGATGACCGGGCTGATCGACCGGCTGCTGGTGGATATGCCGCGGCTGGGGCTGGGTGCGGCGCTGCGCGACGCGGCGGAATAGGCCTTAAGAGCCTCCGGCGGGCAGGCCTGAGGCCTGCACCCATTCTATAGAGCTAGTCATTCCCGCGCAGGCGGGAATCCATACGACGCCGAAGATGGATTCCCGCCTGCGCGGGAATGACTGGGGTTTGGGGTGCAGGGGCTAGCCCCTGCCCGCCGGAGGCCCTGCCGCACTGCGAAAAAAAGGCCACTCCGACGATGCCGGAGTGGCCAGGGTTCAGGGAGAAAAGCGGCACCGCAGCGCCGCTCGAGACCGGAAGAAAGGGGGGGAACTCCCGGCCACGAACCTCAGATGGGAATGCCGGTGGCGCGCGTCAACGGGTGCGACAAATTATATTGCAACGCGGAATGACAGCCGGAAATCGCGGCCCGGCACCGGCGCATAATCCTTCAGGAACGACGCCGCACGACGCGCATCGGCATCGAGGATATTGTTCACCGCAAAGATGAAATAGGTGCCCGGCCGGTCGGTCCACGGCGTCCAGGTGGCGCTGGCATTGACCAGCGTATAGCCCGGCGTGGCGGTTTCGAACGTGGCGACACGGTTCTGCGCCGCACCGACTTCGATTTCGGCCTGCAGCGTGACCGCATCATTGCCGAAATCGACGCCGCCGCGCACCCGGAACGGCGGAATCCGCGGCGCCGGGCCCACGCTGTCGATCTCGGCGTTGACATAGTCGGCCAGCGCGTTGGCGGTCAGCGTCCAGCTGCCGATGTCGGCGACCGTCACTGTGCCCTGGATTTCAAAGCCCCAGTAGGTCGCATCGGCCTGCAGCGCCTGATAGACTGGCAAGTCATCGATGATAGCGCCGGTATCCTGCGCATAGATGAAGTTGCTGAACTGGTCGTAGAACGCCGACGCTTCGAGCGTGAAGCCGCGCCCCTTGCCGCGCAGCACCAGCTCGGCGCCGTTCGAACGCTCGATGCCGAAGTTGGGGTCGCCGATTTCATACGCCTGCGTGCCGCCGTGCGGACCGTCAGCGAGCAGTTCCTCGGCCGACGGCGCACGCTCGGTGTGCGCCAGATCGAGGCCGATGCGCCAGTCATCGCCACCCAGCGGCACGCTCGCGCCGATCGATGCCGACAGCGGCGTGAACGACCGGTTGAACCCGGTCATCGCGGCGCTGACCTGGCTGTTTTCGATACGCGCGCCGAACTCGGCCTTGACGATACCGAACGTCGCTTCTTCAAGGAGGAACGCGCCGATCTGCGTTGTCGCATTGCGCGGCAGGAACGCCTCGGCACCGATGACATCGACATTGCGCGTCACCAGCTGCGCGCCGAACGCGCCCTTCCAGACGCCGCGCTGCGCCTGCACGAACTCGACCCGCGCCTCCATGCCCTGGTTGTAGAAGCTCGTGCCGATGGTGCCGTCCTCGGCGAGTTCGCTGTGCTGATAGTCGGCAAAGCCGTAGCGCAGCTTGACCTGCTCGACGAAGCCGCGACCGGTTTCGAATTCGGCGCGTGCATCGACGCGTGTCTGCTGCATCGCGAGCGTCACAGCCTCGGCCTGGATGGCGGGGTCGGTCGAATAGCGGATCGGCACGCCATAGGTGTTGTTGTACTGGCTGATGGCGATGCCGCCGTTGCCGTTTTCGCCGATGAACGCCAGACCGCCGGCGACGTTCCAGGTCTCGGCTGCGGTGTTGGGAATGCTGCCCTTCAGCGCCGCGACGTCATAGGCACCGTTGGCGATCGCCTCTTGGCGCAGCGGCTCGGACAAGACATAGCCGCCGATCTTCATGTCATCGGCGTTGAGATAGCTGCCGTCGAAATGCAGCACCAAATTCGGCGTCAGCGGAATATCGACGATGGCGCTGCCGTTGAATTCGTTGGCGGCGGTGCCGTAGTCACCCATCGCTTCGATATGCACCGGCTCGGTCGGCACGCTGCGCGGAATCCGTGTGTCGATGACATTGACGATGCCGCCGATCGCCGATGACCCGTACAGCAGCGACGTCGGGCCGTGCAGCACCTCGATGCGTTCGGCGAGCAGCGGGTTGATGACCACCGCGTGATCGACGCTGGTGTTCGACACGTCGAAGCTGCCGATGCCGTCGGTCAGCACGCGGACGCGCTCGCCCTGGAAACCGCGCAGAATCGGCCGCGAGGCGTTGGGGCCGAAATAGGTCGCGCTGACCCCGGCCTGCGAGGTCAGCGTCTCGCCAATCGTGCCGCGCTTCTCGCGCGTCAGCGTCGCGCCGTCGAGCACCGACACCCCCGTCAGCAACCCGAAGCGGTCACGCGCGAACGGCGCGGTGACGATGATGTCGTCGCCGGCCTGCGGATGCGCGTCGTCATGGACGCCGGGATCGGCCGCGGCGGTTTGTGTCTGGGTCGCCGCCGGAACGGGGTCGGCGGCTGCTTCGGCCGCGCGCGCCGCCGCTGCCGGCCCGAATACAGGCAGCAGTGCCGCGCCGAACAGCAAGGCGAATTTCTTACTCAACATGGCAGGTTCCCGAATGACGTCGGGCGAGGCTTAAATGTTACGTTATATCTTGTCAACGCAACTGCAGCAAAAAAGTGTTGAATTATGGGGTTAAGGGCCTCCGGCGGGCAGGGGCTTGCCCCTGCACCCGACAACCAAGTCATTCCCGCGCAGGCGGGAATCCATGCGACGCCAAAGATGGATTCCCGCCTGCGCGGGAACGACCCGGCTTTCTTCAATTGGGTGCAGGGGCAAGCCCCTGCCCGCCGGAGGCCCTTCCAGTCCTTAGGGCTTGCGCTTCGCACTCACCTTGATCGCCACCGGCACCGCGAACGCCACATATTCGGCGGTCGCATCCGATTCGAGGCCGATTTTCCACGAGCGGCGATCGAGTTTGGCGCCGCCCTGCATAACGGCGCGGTCGCCGGTGATGGCGAGCGTGAACGGCAGATCGACCGGCACGGCGCGGCCGCGCATGGTCAGCGTACCGCGCGCGACATAGCCGCTGGCGGTCTTGGCGATGCTGGTGCTGGCAAAGCGCGCGGTCGGGCTCGATTTGACTGCAAACCAGTCGGATTCGGGC
>CALDHQ010000089.1 GCA_937894055.1 uncultured Polymorphobacter sp. | reverse complement strand
CGTGACGTCTCACCGCCGCGCTTTTTAGCCCCGCGCTCTGTTAGATCGGGAACTTCAGCTCCAAGTGATCCAGGAGGACACTTTCAACCACTGCGCTAAAGCTTGCGCTCAACCCCAGTGCTGAAACAGCGCTAGCGGCCTAAGAAACCGCTCGTCCTCCGCAACCGGCTATCCCGATCAGCGTCACAAAGCCTGCCTCTTCCCGATGACCAAGCAACCCTCCCAAGGACGCCGTCATCGGGAAGAGGATTTTCCGCCGCCGTGGCGGCGGGGGAGCCAAGACTAGGACGATGGACCGGGGCGGGGATATCCGCTGGCCGGAAATTCGTCGTGGCCGCGCGGCTGCTAGAACCCCGCCGTGCGCCCGCTGGGCTGGCCGTCGACAATCTGGTCGAGATACTCGCTCATGCCGTAGCCGACGCGGCCATTGCAGCGATATTCGGTCATGCCCTCGGTGATGCGCGTCTGCAGCTCGACGCCCTCGGGCGTGGTGCGGCGGTTGCGCAGCGGAATCAGCGACAGCACCTTGCCCTCGACAGTGTAGGTCTTGCCGCCTTCGGTGCCGACCACTGCGGTCAGCGCGCGCTGATAGCCGTTGTCGTCCCAGTCGGTTTCAATCGTGCACGAATTGACCATGTCGTATTTGCCGTCGCTGAACACCATGCCGCTGGCGCGGGCATTCTTGCCGGCGCCGCCGACGGTGAACATCATGCCGAAGTCGGGGCCGAAGCTCATCGGGCACCAGCGGTACCAGTCGATCGCCTGCCAGTGCCGCGGGCCCCAGGACTTGTCGCGCAGGCCGTAGCCGTCGATTTCCAGCGTCTCGTCGCCGACGCGGATGGTGCCGCGACCGGCGCACAATTGCTCGTAATGCGCCGGGGCGAACGACTTTTCGGGATCGATGTCGAGCTTGCTGCCGTCGGCGTTGACCGCCTCGCCGCCGTACATCGGCGACAGCCCGGTATAGTCGATTTCAACGGTGCACGGCAGCGACGGGTTGCTGCGCCACGCTGCCTTGGGATCGGCCATTTCGTGCGGATTGGCGAGCAGCAGCACCTTGCCCGAATAGCTGACCTTGAGCCGCTTGAACGGTTCGACAACCTCGATCTTCAGCCCGCCGGCTTCCATGCGGTCGTTGTTGGCGATTTCAGGCCGCGCAAACATGAAGCCGATGCGGCCGTCGGGCAGATAGATGCAGACGGTGATTTCGGCATAATGTTCGTTCGGCCGGTTGCCGATGCGGAACCAGCCGCCGGCCTGCTTGGCATGGTCGAAGACGTTGAAATACATGCTTTCATTGTAGTTCAGCGCCGCGACCGGCGGATGCGTGTATTCGTCCTGCGGTTCCAGCCGATAGTGAAGTTTCGGATCGCTCATCTTGGCACCTCGATACCGCTGCAATGTCATCGCGCCAGCGCGCGTCCGCTGACGTTAGACACCAATGTCATGCCGACACAAGCGGTGACGGTGTTCGTCGGGTGCAAGCGCAGCGCACAGCGCGGCGGAACGCTATGGACCGGCGGCTACGACCTTCCCAAGCTAGCCAGCAGCTCATCCAGCTGCGCGAACTGTTCGGCCATGCCGCCTGCCATGCCGTCAAAGGCTTCGTCGAGCGCCGCCTTCGATGGGTAGCGCTCGCTGTAGACCAGATGGGTCTTGTCGCCCCTGGCCTCGAAGGTCACCGTGGTCAGGCCGCCGTCATCGCTTTCGTCATTGGTCCAGACCAGCCGCGACCCCGGTTCCACTTCGACGTACCTGCCGAAGAAGGCAAAAGTCTCCGCGCCTTCATGCCCGAACTCAAGCCGGTATTGCCCCCCGGTTCGCGCATCCATCTCGCACGACAGCAGCGGCACGCCCATCGACTTCGGCGCCCACCAGCGCATGAACAGATCGGCCGTGGTCCAGGCCTCGAATAAGGTCTGCGCCGCAGCATCAAATGTACGCGTCGCGACGAGCTCCTGATCCGATTGGCGCTCGACGACCGTGCGGTCAGGTTGGCCCCCGTGGTCGGTCATTGAACTTCTCCTTGAGTCTGAATTCCTCAATGACGGTGTCCAATGCGTCGGTGCGGTAAGCTATTTCCCCGCGCGCTTGAACGACCAGTTGACGTTGGTCCCTGCCGCCACGCCGTTGCCCGTCAGTACCAGCTGGTGCGTCGGGCGGGGCTTGCCTTCGGCGTCGATCCAGACGCTGTCATCGACGGTCAATGTCGCGCCGCGCGCCTTGAACGCCCAGATGCGGCCGTCGGGCAGCTTGAGCAGCGCGCCCTGCGCGTCGGCGGTCGGCGTGGCCTCGACACCGGCGCCGAGGTGGAAGCGGATATCGAACCGCGTCGCGGCACGGCGGCGGCCGCCGCGACCGGGAGCCGTTTCGAGCAAATCCTCGCCGCGCACGTCCTGGCCGTTGGCCGACACGAACAGCCGGCGGCGGTGCAGCAGCCCGTAGCGCTGGCCGTAGCCGTCATGGACCATGTCGAGCCAGACGCCGTCCTCGCTTTCCTGGCGGTTGGCGATGACTTCCTCGACACCCTTGCCCAGCGCGCCGTCGGGGCGGATGCGCGTCGAATTGCTGTCGGCGAGCACCAGCGTCGAATGTGCGGCCGTCGTCCGCAATGCCGCAGCGAGCGCCGGCGGCAGCGGCTTGGTCAGCCCGGTCAGCGGCGTATCGGCGCCGCCGCAATTGACGACGACGCGGTTGGCGCCGTCCGAAAACTCGAACGCCAGCGTGCCGGTGTGGGCGCGTTCGGCGACGCGCGCCACCGGCGGCGGGCCGGCGTCGGCAACGATAAGCGTGCGGCCACTCGACAGCCGCTGATAGCCCGAATCGACACCCTGGCGCAGCGCGCGCAACGTTACGCCCGACGCGGTGATCGCCGCATCGAGGCGGGCCGCGGTGACGGTGCAACCGCCGTGCCATGACCCGAGCCCGCCGTCGCCCATGATCGCCGCCTTGAGCGACGGTACCAGCCGTTCGATGCCGTGCGTCAGTGCCGACGGTGGCTTGAGCGCGCGCGACCGGTAGCTCGACTGGACGAACAGCAGCAGCTCGAGCAGCCGCAACTGGTCGATCGGCGCGCGGGTCAGGATGCCGCCGTCGGGCAGCACCATCACGTCGAGGCTGCGGTCGAGCAGGGCTTCGCCGCGCGCCTGCCGGCCTTCACCACCGGGGATGAGCAGCCCGGCAACGATCAGCCCGGCAATCGCCTGCAAGCGGCGCATGCCGTCGGGCATCTTCTCGACGGCGCGGTCGAGATGCCGCGCCCAGCGCGCCAGCGCGTTGAGCACGGCGGAGCGATAGACATGGTCGGTCGATGACAGGATGTACGGCGCATACGCCGTCCAGAACAGGATGCGCGTGCCGATGAGGTCGGGGCGCCACGCCAGCTCGTCGAACTCGCCGTGCGCCGCCAGCCAGCGCGCGACAATCGGCTCGGCGATCCTGGCACCTTCCTCGCGCGGCGTGTCGGCCGCGAGGTCGCGCAACCAGCTGAAGCCATGCGCCCAGTCGCGCCATTGCGGCGGTGCCTGCGGGTCGTTGAAATCGCAGGTGCGCGCCGCGGCGTTGTGGCCGGCGTGCGGCAGCTTGCCGGCGCGCAGCCGCTCGGCGATGACCGGGTCACCGGCGAACGGGTCTTCGGGGACGGCGATGAGCTTGAGCGGGAAGCGGCCGCGCAGCCGGATGCGGTGGACGAGCGTCTTGTAGGTCAGCCGGTGGAACGCCGCCGACAGCTTCTCCGACAGCGACAGCCCCTTGTCGCCGTCAACCCGCACCAGCCGCTGGCGCTCGGCCTCGGTATCGGGCGGGGTCGAGAACAGGTCGTCGCTCACGCGCCTCCGGTCACTTGCCGCGCAGCCGCGCGATGTTGGCGGCGTAGTCGCCGCCCTTGAAGGTGGCGGTGCCGGCGACGAGCACATCGGCCCCCGCGGCAATCGCGCGTGCTGCAGTGACGGCATCGATGCCGCCATCGACTTCGAGGTCGATGGTCTTGCCGGTCTTGTCGATCGACTTGCGCAGCGCCTCGATCTTGCGGAGCTGGCTGTCGATGAAGCTCTGCCCGCCGAACCCCGGATTGACGCTCATCACCAGCACCAGGTCGAGCTCTTCGAGGATATAGTCGAGCATCTTCGCCGGCGTGCCGGGGTTGAGCGAGGCGCCGGCGCGCAGGCCGAGCGCCTTGATGCGCTGGATGGTGCGGTGGACGTGCGGCCCGGCTTCGGGGTGGACGGTCAGGATGTCGGCGCCGGCTTCGGCAAACGCATCGAGCATCGGATCGACCGGCGAAATCATCAGATGGACGTCGAACGTCAGCTTGGTGTGCGGGCGCAGCGCCTTGACCACCATCGGGCCGATGGTGATGTTGGGGACGAAATGCCCGTCCATGACATCGATGTGGATATAGTCGGCACCGGCGGCTTCGAGCGCGCGGATTTCCTCGCCAAGCCGGGCGAAATCGGCGGACAGGATGGACGGGGCGATACGGACCGGCTGTTGCATGGCTTTCTCTAGCAGGGACCTCGACTCGCGCAAAGAGTCGAGTGGCAGTCACATTGCAATTTGCTTGCGAGGCACGCGCCGCCGTCGCATCCTGCGCGCAAATAACGACAACCTTGGGGACAACGATATGCGGATGATGTTGGTGGCGCTGGTGGCGCTGTCGGGGGTTTCACACGCGGCGCTCGCCGCCGATAACACCAAGCCGAGCGCGGCGACCGAGGCGGCCAATGCCGCGCTCGCCGCGACACTCAACTTCGAAGACAAGCAGGACTTCGACTTCGCCACGCGCGGGCTCATCGCCGCGCCGACCGAGGCCGCCATCAAGAACGCCGACGGCACCGTCCTGCGCAACTTCGCCGCCGACAAGCAGTTCACCGGCCCGGCGCCCGCCAGCGTCAACCCCAGCCTGTGGCGCAACTCGGTGCTCAATGCGCGCGCCGGATTGTATGAAGTCGTGCCCGGCATCTACCAGATCCGCGGCTATGACCTGTCGAACATGACCGTCATCGTCGGCAAGACCGGCTACATTCTCGTCGACCCGTTGACCACGATGGAGACCGCGGCCGCAGGCCTCGCGCTGGTGCGCGCCAAGCTCGGCAACAAGCCGGTGACGGGTATCATCTACACGCACAGTCACGCCGACCATTTCGGCGGCGCGCGCGGTGTCGTCGATGCCGCCGACGTCAAATCGGGCAAGGTGCCGATCTACGCCCCCGAACACTTCATGGACCATGCGATCAGCGAGAACGTCATCGCCGGCAACGCCATGGCGCGCCGCGCCGATTACATGTTCGGCAATCTGCTCGACCGCGATCCGATGGGCATCACCAGCGTCGGGCTCGGCGCCGAACGCGCCGGCGGCACGGTGACGCTGATCCCGCCGACGCACGAGGTCAAGACCACCGGCGAGACCGCGGTCATCGACGGCGTGCGCTTCGAATTCCAGATGGCGCCGAACAGCGAGGCGCCCGCCGAAATGAACTTCTACCTGCCCGACTTCAAGGCGCTGTGCATGGCCGAAACCGCCAACGGCGCGATGCACAACGTGCTGACGCCGCGCGGCGCGCTGGTCCGCGATTCAAAGGAATGGGCGGGCTATCTGACCGAAGCCGTGCGGCGCTACGGCGACACCTCGCAGGTGGTGTTCACCTCGCACTTCTGGCCGCGCTGGGGCAATGCCGAGGTCAAATCCTATCTGGGCGTCCACCGCGATGCCTATAAGTACCTGCACGACCAGAGCGTCCGCATGATGAACATGGGGATGACCGGCCCCGAAATCGCCGAGAATATCGCGCTGCCGCCGGTGCTGGCGCGCGCCTGGTTCAACCGCGGCAATTATGGCTCGCTCAAGTTCAACTCGCGCGCCGTCTACCAGCGCTACATGGGCTTCTTCGATGGCAACCCGACCAGCCTCGATCCGCTGACCCGCGTCGAAGCCGGCAAGCGCTACGTCGCGGCAATGGGCGGCGCCAAGAAGGTGCTGGCGCTCGCCGCCACCGCCCACAAGGCCGGCGA
>CALDHQ010000088.1 GCA_937894055.1 uncultured Polymorphobacter sp. | reverse complement strand
TACGAGATACATTGGCGTGACTGGAGTTCAGACGTGTGCTCTTCCGATCTGTCATCCGCATGCTGATCCTGCATGATCTTGTGGAAATCGACGTGGGCGATGTGCCGATCCATTCGGCCAACGGGCTGGCCCACGGGTCGGCGGACACGGCCGCTGCCGAAGCGCGGGCTGCCGACCGGATCTTCGGCTTGCTGCCGCCCGACCTGGGGGCAGAGTTCCGCACATTATGGGAAGAGTTCGAGGCAGCGGCTTCCCCCGATGCGATCTTTGCCAAGGACCTGCAGGGCCGCTACGTGTTCTACAACCGGGCCGCCTGCCAGGAGGTCGGCCGCACGCGCGACGACGTGCTGGGCCGCACCGACGTCGACCTGGGCGTGCTGACCGCCGAGCATGTGTTTGGTGACTATGACACCGCGGGTGCGCAGAACCGGCTGGCGGGCACGCACCGCGGCCTGCCGGTCGATATCTACGAACTGGCGCTGACCAAAGGCAGCGGCGATGACCGGCAGACGTTGTTTTCAGGCCTGATGGCGAGCGTCGAACTGCCGCGCAGCCTGCGCGGCACAACGGCAGTGATCGCCGAAGGTGACATGTTCGCGCCGGCGCGCGACTGGATGAGCGGCCGTGGGCGGCTGCGTGTGCGCATCGAGGACCCCGAATTCGAAAAGGCCTATCAGGTTTACGGCACCGACCAGATCGCCGCACGCGCGCTGCTGACGCCGGCGTTTATCGAGCGATTCCGCGCCATGGCGGCACGCAGCTGGGCCGGGCGGCCGTTCGCACTGGTGCAGGACAACCGGCTGACCTTGGCGATACCGCGCATCGGCGACAGCCTGTTCGCGCCGCCGAGTTTCCGCGCCCCCGCCGCGAGCCGCGAGGCACTGGCGCGGCTGTACAATGGCATTGGCGAAGTGCTGGCGACGGTCGACACGGTCATTGATCTTGACCATGCGGCGCGAACGGCTGCGACGGATTGACTTGAACCCGCCCGCGTCCATGATGCCCCAAAGTACTTGGGAGGAACCTTCATGCCTTACGCCCCCGCCGACCGGCTCTACTATGACGCCGACAGCCACATCATGGAGTTGCCCGATTTTCTGAAGCGCTATGCCGATCCGGCGCTGCGCGATGCCATTCCGGAGGTCAGCTATTCGGCGTCGATTGTCACCGACGAGGAGGTCGCGGTGATCATGGCGCAAGGCGGGCGTCACAGCCCCGAACATGTCGCGGCGCAGGTCGCGCTGGGCGATGCGCTGATCGAAAAGTCGAAGGAAATCCAGGGCCTCGGCGCGTTCAACCGCGACGACCGCCGCACCGCGATGGACCTGCTGGGGTTCGCCAAGCAGCTGGTGTTTGCGACCCACAGCGTCGCCATGCCGTTCTCGCCGAGCAGCAAGCTTGACCCCGCGCTGCGCTACGGCGCGGCGCGCGCGCACAACCGCCACATGGCCGATTTCTGCAGCGTCGATGACCGGCTGATGGGCGTTGCGGTGGTGCCGCTCGATGATCCGGCGCTGGCGATGGCGGAACTCGACAACGCGCTGCGGCTCGGCCTGCAGGCGGTGTGGGTGCCGCACCGGCCGTGCGGCGACCGGTCGCCCGGCCATGTCGAGCTCGACCCGTTCTGGGCGCGGCTGGCGGAAAGCGGCACGCCGTTCGTGCTGCATGTCGGCGGCGCGCCGTTGCAGGCGGCGAAGGCGTGGATGAACAATGGCCGGCCGCCGACGAAGGACTGGCTTGGCGGCGGCGAAAATCTGCGCACCAAGGACATCGCGCTGGCGCATGCCGCGCCCGAGGCATTCGTGTCGATGCTGGTGCTCGACGGCGTGTTCGAACGCCATCCCGCGCTGCGCGGTGCGGCCGTCGAACTCGGCGCCGGCTGGGTGCCCGAACTGCTGCGCCGCCTCGACTGGGTGGTCAAGCACTGGAGCCGCAACGACGCCAATCTGCAGGGGCTGAGCCGCACGCCGTCGGAACAGCTGACGCAGCAAATGGCGTTCACGCCGTTCGTGTTCGAGGAGGTCGGCGTGTTCATCGACGCGTCGAACCCCGACCTTTACCTGTTCAGCAGCGACTATCCGCACATCGAAGGCGGCCGCAACCCGATTGCGCGTTTCGAGTCCGCGCTCGGCGACCGCAGCAACGCGGTGCGCGACAAGTTCTACGCCGAGAACTTCCTGCGGATATTCCCTGGCGCAAGGGTCGAGGCGTTGCGCGCCGCTGGCTAGACTGGATTTCAGTCTGCTTGAATCACCAAGCCCGCTCATCCCGAGCGAAGTCGAGGGACGCACCGACGTTTTGGCGTGTCCCTCGACTTCGCTCGGGATGAGCGGGCTGGGTTCAACTTGAATGAAACAGTGAGTTGCCCTCCCCACCGGGGAGGGATTTTAGTAGGTTTGGCTACCCCAGCTGCGGGCGCGTCTCGGCCCAGGGCGCGGCTTGCTCGAGCTGCGCGGCGAGGCTGTAGAGCAACGCCTCGTCGCCGTAGCGCCCGGCGAACATCATGCCGATCGGCAGGCCAGTGCTGCTCCAGCCCAGCGGCACCGACATCGCCGGCTGGCCGGTCTGGTTGTAGAGCGAGGTGAACGGGCTGAACGTCGTGATTTCGGCGGTCCAGCGCGCGTTGTCGGCGGGCGCGAGGTCGATCAGCCCGAGCTTGATCGGCGGCTTGCCCATCACCGGCGACAGCACGACGTCATACTTGCTCATGAACTGCGCCATGATGATCGCGGTCTTCTGGAACATGTCGTTCGCCGCGATGATGTCGGTGCCGCTGGTCTTGCGGCCGATGTGCGCGAACATCGAGGTGACGGGTTCGATCTCGCCCTCGCGGATCGCGCGGCCGAGCTGTGCTGCGCGGCTGTCGACATCATGCGCGGTGCAGACGCCGAGCACCGCGACGAACGCCGCGGCAATCGCGGCGCCGTCGAGCGGCGGCTGGGCTTCCTCGACATGGTGGCCGAGGCCTTCGAGCAGCTTGGCGGTGGCGCGGGTGGCGGCGAGGACCTCGGGGTCGACGGGCACACCGGTCGGCGGCGACAGCATCATCGCGATGCGCAGCTTGCCGGGTGCGCGCTGGGTGGCGGCGAGGAAGCTGTCGGTCGGGGCAGGGGCGCTGTAGCGCGCGCCGGGTTCGACGCCGTGCGTCGCATCGAGCAGCGCCGCAGAGTCGCGCACCGAGCGCGTCACGGCATGCGCAATCGACATGCCGAGCCAGCCTTCGGTCTTGTGCGGGCCGCTCGGCATGCGGCCGCGCGACGGCTTCATGCCGAATACGCCGCAGCACGACGCGGGCGCGCGGATCGAGCCGCCGCCGTCCGACGCCGACGCCATCGGCACGATGCCCGCTGCCACCGCGACCGCCGAGCCGCCCGACGAACCGCCGCTGGTCCGCGACGGGTCCCAGGGGTTGCGCGTCAGGCCGTAGGCGGCGCTTTCGGTGGTCACCGTCAGCCCGAGTTCGGGCGAGGTGGTCTTGCCGAAGGTCACGAGGCCCGCGGCTTCGTAGCGGTCGAACAGCGTGCTGTTGACGGTCGGCACATAGCCGTCCCACAAATGGCTGCCTTCGCCGGCACGCTCTCCGGCGATATCGACGTGCAGGTCCTTGACGAGGAACGGCACGCCGGCGAACGGCCCGGTGCCGACGGGCGCCGAGCGGGCGCGGTCGTAAAGCTTCTGCGCCATGAAGTTGAGCTGCGGGTTGACCGCTTCGGCGCGCGCAATGGCGCTTTCGAGCAGTTCGGCCGGCTTGACCTGTTTCGATGCGACCAGCGCTGCCTGCGCCAGACCGTCGAGATGGCTGAAATCGTCCATAAGTCCCTCCCCAGGGTTGTCTAGAATTGTGCCTGATAACGCTCCAGTCCGGCGGCCAGATCGGCGATCAGATCGTCAGGGTCTTCGAGCCCGATCGATAGGCGCAAAAGTGGCCCGGGCGCGTTGAACTGCGTCGCGGTGCGGATCGGCGCGACGTTCGACGGCAGGATCAGGCTTTCGAAGCCGCCCCAGCTGAAGCCGATGCCGAAATGGTCGAGGTCGTCGATCAGCGCGGCGGTGTGGCTGCGCTTGCCCTGCTTGAGCACGAAGCCGAACAGCCCCGACGCGCCGTTGAAGTCGCGCGCCCACAGGTCATGGCCGGGGCAGCCGGGCAGCGCCGGATGCAGCACGCGCTCGACCGCCGGATGCGCGGCGAGCCAGTGCGCGATCTTCAGCGCCGACTTGCCCTGCTGCGCCAGACGGACGCCGAGTGTGCGCAGCCCGCGCAAGGTCAGGAACGCATCGTCCGGCCCGACGCAGTAGCCGAGCCGGTAGCTGGCGCTGCGCAGTTTCGGATAGTGCGCCGCGGTGGCGGTGACCGCGCCCATCATCACGTCGCTATGGCCCGCAACATATTTGGTCAGCGCCTGCACGCTCATGTCGATACCGTGGCCGATGGCCGGAAACAGCAAAGGCGTCGCCCAGGTGCTGTCGCCGCCGGGCGCGCCGGTGATTAATTTTCCGGCCGATTGTAATCGCCAGGTGCCGCCGGGTATCCCATAGTGGCTGACGTTATGACCGTTGTGACCTTTGCCTATACTCTCGAATCCCTCGGATGGAGCGCCCTCTTCGGCGTTACCGGAATTGCCCTGGCCATTGCGGGGTTCAAGCTCTTCGACCTGCTCACCCCGGGAAACCTCCAGAAGGAAATTTTCGAAAACAGGAATATGGCGGCCGCCATCCTCGCCGGGAAAGGAGGTGGGGTCGTCGTGCTCGTCGAGGGGGGAGGGAAGGGGGAGAAGGAGGAGGGGGGGACGGGTGGCCCTCCCCTCGTCCTGCTGGCGGAGGAGGTCGTCCAGGATCCGGACTCGCTCGTCGACCTCGACCTCGGTACTTCCTTTGTCGCCATCGAGGGCGCCGCGAAGGGGCGGGTGTTCGTCGTCGGGGGGGGAACGGGGGAGACGCGCGGGCCCCAGACCCCGCCGCCCCCTCCGCCTCAGCCGGTGGAGGCGGACGACGAGAGTCACCCGCGTCCGACGACGCTGGACGTGGGGGCCATCACCTTTCATAGCGCGGCAGGCGCGGCGGGCGTGGCAGGCGCGGCGGGGGCCCCCCTGTCCCCCCTGTCGCCGCACACGGGCCTCGTGACCGACATCGGAGGCGGGGAGGGGGAAGGGGAGGCCTTCCCGGTGGCCGGCCGGGCCGAGGCGGCGAAGCGGCTCCGGGAGGAGTGGGACAAGTTCATGGCCGACCCCGAGGCGTTCCGCGTCAACCCGGTGAACCGGACGTACCCGGGCTGCGCGCCGATCTCGCCGCGCTGCTGCACAGAATCGTGCCGCTCTCGCTCAGCGGCTCCAACGTGCGCAGCGAGGTCACCACCGCCGCCGACCTCCGACCCGCGGAGATCGACCCCGGGCAGATCGAGCGGGTGTTCAGCAACCTCGTGCTCAACGCCCGCGAGGCCATGCCCAACGGCGGCCTCGTCACCGTGCGCGCGGAAAATGTATTCGTGCGCGCCGGCGATATCCCCGGCCTGCCGGCCGGCGACTACCTGCGCGTCGACCTCACCGACCGCGGCTACGGCATCCCGGCCGACGTGATGCCGAAGATCTTCGATCCCTACTTCTCGACCAAGCGCCGCGGCACGCAGAAAGGCATGGGGCTCGGCCTGACCATCAGCCACTCCATCGTCCAACAACACGGCGGCTCCCTCGTAGCCTTCTCCGGCGTGGGCGTCGGCACCACCTTTCACGTCTACCTGCCCGTTGCCCGGCAGACGGCGGCCCCGCCGCCGCAGGTCGCCGCCGCCATCACCCAGCCGCAGAGCGGCCGGATTCTCGTCATGGACGACGAAGACTACCTCCGCGACATCGTGCGCCGCGGGCTCGAACAGGGCGGCTACACCGTCGAAGCCGTTGGCGACGGCAAACTCGCGGTTGAAAGCTACGTCGCCGCCCGCGCTGCCGGGAAACCCTTTGATGCCGTGTTACTGGATCTCACCGAGATCGGAAGAGCGTCGTGTAGGGAAAGAGT
>CALDHQ010000087.1 GCA_937894055.1 uncultured Polymorphobacter sp. | reverse complement strand
AACGCCCCCGCCTCGCGCGTCACCGATGCGCAGGGCAACACTGTGCTCAAGATTGCCAAGCTGCCATCGGGCAGCGTCGACATGGCGGGTGACCGTTCGGACAAGTTCGGCGGCGAAGCGGTTGTCGCGACTGCGGGACCGACGACCTACGTCAAGCAGCTCCGCGTTTCGGCGCGCGAACCGTTCCGGTTGATGGTCGTCGCCAAGATCGACCGCTTCGACATCGTCAACGACTATGCGCTCGGCAAAGCCGGCCGCCCGGTGGTCGTGCGCTCGGTGCAGGAATATGCGGGCAGCCGCCCCGGCGAAAGCGGCACGGTGCGCAACGAGGTCGTCTACAGCTACGACGGCTGACAAGCGCGCAGTTCTGCACTAGCCTGACCCGCATGAAACACGCGATCATACTGGCAGCAGCGTTGATATCGGTCCTTGCGGCACCGCTGCCGGCTGCCGAAACACGCAGCCGCGTCGAAGGAGTCGCGGCACCTGCAGCCAATATCGCCGATCTTGCCTGGCTGGCGGGGCATTGGGTTGGCGAAGGTCTCGGCGGCCGCGCCACCGAGGTCTATTCGGCGCCGGCGGGCGGCCAGATCGTCGGCCACTTCGGGTCGCAGGACAAGGACGGCAGCGTTCGGTTCTATGAGCTGATGACGATCGCCGCGAAGGGCAATTCGCTGACCTATCGCATCAAGCATTTCAATCCCGACATGACCGGCTGGGAAGCCAAGGAAAAGTTCGTCAGCTTCGACCTCGTCGCGACCGAGCCGCATGTCTGGTATTTCGACGGCATGACGATCCGCCGCACCAGTGCAGATACGATGACGGTGACCGTGCTGATCCATCCCGACAGCGGCAAGAATTTCGAAGCGCCCTTCACCTATCGCCGCCAGCCGCACTGACGCGCGCTCGGCGCCGGGCGATGTCATCGCAATGTCATGGTTCATCGCCTATTTCTGCCGGACCAGTGGCCAATCGCCACGCCGGCAACGGGGGTCGCCGCGATTGCGCTGCAGTATAGGGTTCATCGCGTTGGCGGCGCTTGTGGCGGCACGCCCCGCCTTTGCTGCCGGCACCGCGCATATCGTCGATGATGCCGCGGTCGCCGCACCCGGTAGCTGCTATGTCGACAGCTGGTACAACCGCTTCGGCAGCGACAGCGGCTCGGTCCAGATCACACCCGGCTGCACGCCTGCATCGCTGCCCAATATCGAACTCGGCGGCTATCTCGTCACCGGCTGGCAAGGCGGCAATTCGCTGACTGGCATTGGCTTGTCGCCCAAGTTCAAACTGCGCGACGAAAGCACCGGGCTCGGCATTGCGCTGAGCCCCAGCGTCACGCTCGGCCTCGACAGCGGCAGCATCGACTTCGCCTCGCTGATCATGCCGCTGACGATCCCGGCATCGGCCACCATCCGCCTGAACCTCAATGCCGGGCTGCAATGGTTCAATGCCGACGACAGCTACGCCGGCTTCTTCGGTGGCCAGGTCGAGGTTCTGGCGCTGCCGAACCTGATGCTGATGGCCGAAGGCTTCACCCGCACCATCGGCAAGGCCGGGCTGCAAGCGGGTGTGCGCTGGACGCCCGGTGGCGGCGCCGTCGATATCGAGTTGCTCGGTGGCCGCTACATCGACGGGTTCACGCCGTCAGCGCTGACGCTGGGCCTGACGGTCAGGTTCTGACGCTCACCCCTTTCCCCGCGCGCGGCCCCTTGCCCTGAACGAAAATGCGCTCTAGCGTTGACGTGAACGTGAACCAATCGAGGCAAGATTCCATGCGCTTTACCGGCACCAGCGGCTATGTCGCGACCGATGATCTGAAAGTAGCCGTCAACGCTGCCGCAACGCTGCGTCGCCCGTTGCTCGTCAAGGGCGAGCCCGGCACCGGCAAGACCGTGCTGGCGCATGAAATCGCCAAGGCGTTCGACATGCCGATCATCGAATGGAACGTGAAGTCGACGACCAAGGCGCAACAGGGCCTGTACGAATATGACGCGATCAACCGGCTGCGCGACAGCCAGCTCGGCGACGCCCGCGTCCACGACATTTCGAACTACATCCGCAAGGGCAAGATGTGGGAAGCCTTTGTTTCCGACAAGCTGCCGGTGCTGCTGATCGACGAAATCGACAAGGCCGACATCGAATTCCCCAACGATCTGCTCACCGAGCTCGACCGCATGGAATTCGACGTTTACGAAACCGGCGAGCGCGTGAAGGCCGCGCAGCGCCCGATCGTCATCATCACGTCGAACAATGAAAAGGAACTGCCCGACGCGTTCCTGCGCCGCTGCTTCTTCCACTACATCAAGTTCCCCGACCGCGAGACGATGGAAAGCATCATCCGCGTCCACTTCCCCGACATCCAGAAGAACCTCGTCGCCGAAGCGATGAACATCTTCTTCGACATCCGCGAAGTGCCCGGCATGAAGAAGAAGCCGTCGACCAGCGAGCTGCTCGACTGGCTCAAGCTGCTGATGCACGAAGACCTGCCGCTCGAAGTGCTGCGCAACCGCGACACCAAGAGCCTGATCCCGCCGCTGCACGGCGCGCTGCTCAAGAACGAGCAGGACGTCATGCTGTTCGAACGGCTGGCGTTTATGGCGCGGTCGGGGCGTTAGGCGGCGGGACCGGTCGGGCGGCGGGTTGTTTCGGCAATTTCAAGAATCGGGCGATTCTGCCGCGAGTTAGCCACAGTCTTGCCACAATCATGTAACGCAAAAGCAGATATTTGAAATATATTGCAATATTACGTGATAATCATGAGGCAAATCTGGCGGTTGTGGGCGGCTGACCGACCATGGGTAGAGTCGCGTCAGATTTGAAGAATCCTAAAGATTGACATGATCACGCCCAGAAACCGACACTGCGGGCCTGTTGTATCACCCTTGAAGTAAGCTTCGATCTGAAAGAGTTCCAATGGTTTACGCACCGCCTGCCCTAGTTGCGAAGGTTGCCCCGTCGGGGTGGCTGGCGCGCGGGGTGTGGGCTGCCGCTTCGGCGATCTGCCGCCGCAGTGACGCAGCACGGGGCGCAAACCACCATGATGCCGCGCTGCGCGCCACCATGAGAGCCGCAGACCGAACGCCTGCAGATGGCGGTGGAGGCGCAGTGGGACGCGTGCTTTGCCTGCCGAACCGGGCTTTGTGCCGCCCTGCCACCCCCAAACTGCTTTGGGGTGTGGCGCGGGCGGCGCAAAGTGACGGCGCGGGAAAGCCAAGGGCATTTGCCCGGTTGGATAAGGGCCTTGAAACCGATGCGGGGGCATCGGCGGCAAGGGGTCTGACCGGGGTTTTG
>CALDHQ010000086.1 GCA_937894055.1 uncultured Polymorphobacter sp. | reverse complement strand
GGGTCATATCAGAACGGGATCAGCCGCTTTTCGCGGGTGAAGTTGAGCCAGCCGGCGTTGACGCCAAGCCGCAGCCCGACGCCGAGCGAAATCGGCACCACCACGACATCGTCATGCACCAGATACTGTGCGCTCAGCCCGCCGACAGCGAAGGCGCGACCGGTGGCGGCGCCGAAGCGCCGGAACATGTCGTTGGTGTCGTGGAGGTGGTAGATCAGCATGAACACCTGCGCGCCGTCGGCGCCGACATCGAGCCCGAACGACGGCCCGGTCCAGAATACCGGCTGCTGGCCCTCGACCTTGTGGAACAGCTTGCCGCTGCCGTAGCTGGCGCCGAAGATGAACGCGCCGCCGGCCTGACGCCCGTCGATATAGGCGGACGGCTCGCCCATTTCGTCGAAGACCTTGGCGAGGATCTTGTTCATCTCGGTCGAGGCGCGGCCGAACGCGACTTCGCCGGCGGCGGCGATTTCGGCCTTGGTATAGCTTGTCGAGGTGGCGGCGAGGTCGACCGTCTGCACCGGCGTCACTGCGGTGGCGGACGCCGGTGCCGGGGCGGGCGCCGTGGACGCGGGCGCCGCAACATCGGCAGCTTGCGCCACCACCGGGCCGGACAGCATCAACATCAACGCACACAACACCAGACGCATCGGCAGATCCCCGGGAAAGCTCGCTATCGCAAAATTCACGATGTTCTATGTAGCGCCGGCCTTCCCTTGCCCGCAACGGCCATGCTAACGGCAACGCGGATTTGGCTGACAAAGGGTTGCAAATGCGCGTCGCAATGATCGGGTCGGGTTACGTCGGACTGGTGTCGGGTGCCTGCTTCGCGGATTTCGGCCATGACGTGGTCTGCGTCGACAAGGACCTGTCGAAGATCGAACGCCTCAACCAGGGCATCATGCCGATCTTCGAGCCCGGCCTCGCCGAGCTGGTGACCGGCAACGCCAAGTCGGGTCGCCTGCGCTTCACCACCGACCTCGCCGAAGCCGTGGCCGACGCCGAAGTCGTTTTCATCGCGGTTGGCACGCCGTCGCGGCGCGGCGACGGCCACGCCGACCTGAGCTATGTGTTCGCGGCCGCCGCCGAAATCGCCCAGCATCTCAAGGGCTATACCGTCATCGTCACCAAATCGACCGTGCCCGTCGGCACCGGCGACGAAGTCGAGCGCATCGTCCGCGAAGCCAACCCCAAGGCGCAGTTCGCCGTGGTGTCGAACCCCGAATTCCTGCGCGAAGGCGCCGCGATCGAGGATTTCAAGCGCCCCGACCGCATCGTCATCGGCAGCGAGGATGACGCCGCACGCGGCGTGATGTCCGAGCTCTACCGCCCGCTGTTCCTCAACCAGTCGCCGCTGCTGTTCACCGCGCGCCGCACCGCCGAGCTGATCAAATACGCCGCCAACGCGTTCCTCGCGACCAAGATCACCTTCATCAACGAAATCGCCGACCTGTGCGAAGCCGTCGGCGCCAACGTCCAGGACGTGTCGCGCGGCATCGGGCTCGACAACCGCATCGGCTCGAAGTTCCTCCACGCCGG
>CALDHQ010000085.1 GCA_937894055.1 uncultured Polymorphobacter sp. | reverse complement strand
CTTGGCATCAGCAGCGGTCGCCCTGCGCTTGGTGGCGGCGGCAGTGCCGAGCCACACCGGCTGGCCGTCGCGGCGCCAGTAGAGCCCGAGCGCCCAGCGCGGCAGCGGCTCGCCGGGATACCATTTGCCCTGGCCGTAGAACACCAGGCCGCCTTCGGCGAAACGTTCTTTCAGCCGCCATGCCAGTTGCTCGGCCAGTTCCCATTTTTTGTCCGATAGTGCGGCGGTGTTCCATTCGGCACCGTCCATGTCATCGATCGACACAAAGGTCGGTTCGCCGCCCTGGGTCAGGCGCACATCACCGGATTGGAGCTCGGCATCAATTTTTTGGCCCAGCGCATCAACCGCCAGCCATTGTGCTTCGTCATACGGTTTGGTCACCCGCGGATCTTCATGGATGCGGGTAACAGTCATGCCGAAATCAAACGGGCCTTGCTGCTGCACCATGTAGATTGCCGTCGCCACAATGTTCTTTATCTCGCGGCTACTCAGCTTCGCTGTCTGGGCATTCATAAAGCCCATGTCGATGACTGCCGCCAAAACGCCATCATGGTCACCGGCCAATCCCATCTGAAGCAGATGGCGATATTGGTCGACGACAGCTTTCGGTAATGGGCGGCTTGCACCAAAATCGAGAAGCACGACTTTCCCTGTGGCCGGGTCGTAACGGTAGTTGGCGAAATTTGGATCGGTTTGCATGACATTGAATTCAAACAGTTCACGCAAGACCAGTTCAATCAGCAACGTCATGATCCGGTCGCGTTCTGCCTGTGGCGCAGTCACCGTCGATTCTATCGCAACACTTTCAATGTACGACATGACCAGCACGTTTTTGCCGCTCAAGGCAGGATGCAGCGCCGGAACTCTGTACGCCGCGTCATCGGTCAAAAGCGCCCCGAACTGTGCCAGATATTCGCCCTCGCGCACATAATCGGCTTCCTCATGTAACTGGCGCTTTGCCTCAACCAGCAATGGGGCGATGTCGAGTGTACTCGGCAATAGGTGCGACAGCTTCAACAACGTGGCGACATTATCGACATCGCTATCAATGCTGCGTCGGACGCCCGGATATTGGATCTTGATGGCCACATCTTCATTGTTGAGGGTCAGTGCGCGGTGGACTTGCCCGATCGAAGCTGCCGCAATAGGACGGTCGTCAAAACGGATGAATTGTTCGCGCCAATTTCGGCCCCAATGCCCTGCGAGCACCGCGTTCAACTGGGCAGGCGGCATGTGCTGCGC
>CALDHQ010000084.1 GCA_937894055.1 uncultured Polymorphobacter sp. | reverse complement strand
GACCGCACGGCTCGGCCCCGACGGCCACCCGCGTCGCGATGACAGTCCCGACAGCTTCATGCCGCCGGTGCCGCTGCCGCGCCGGATGTGGGCATCGAGCAAGGTTGAATTTCTGGCGCCGCTGCATGTTGGCGAGGCCGTCACCCGCACCTCGCGCATCCTGTCGATCACCGAAAAGTCCGGCGGTTCGGGCCAACTGGTGTTCGTCGATGTTGGCCATGAAACCGCCGGCGCCAGCGGTGTTGCGGTCCGCGAAACGCAAAGCATCGTCTATCGCGCCGCTGCCGCCGCCGATGCGCCGCTGTCGCCCCCCGCACCCGGCACCGGCAACTTTGATGCGTCGGCGTGGGACACGCACCGCGTGCTGACGCCGACCGAGCCGCTGCTGTTCCGCTACTCCGCGCTGACCTTCAACAGCCACCGCATCCACTATGACCTGCCCTATGCCACCGCCGAAGAACGCTACCGCGGGCTGGTCGTCCACGGCCCACTGACCGCGACGCTGCTGCTCGATCTGGCGCGGCGCGAACTCGGCGACAACGCGCTCGCCGGCTTCAGCTTTCGCGGGCTGTCACCGGCAATCTGCGGCGAAGCGCTGCATCTGGTGCTGCGCGGGCAGGGCGCGGACATCGAACTCGCGGCGTTCGCCGCCGATGGCCGCCAGATCATGGCGGGTTCGGCGCAAACCGCTGCATCAGGGGCCACAGCATGAACCGCTACTGGACGCTCGCCGGCCCACCCTCGACACCGTGGCCGACCGAGGCGACCTATGAGGTCGCCGAAGCCGCGATGCCGGTCCCCGGTCCGAACCAGGCGCTGACGCGGACGATCTATGTGTCGCTCGACCCCTATCAATGGGGCTATCAGCGCCGCGGTGCGGTTGCCGTCGGCGACCCGTGCCATGCGCGCACCGTCAGCCAGGTGGTCGCCAGCAATATCGACGGCATCGTGCCCGGCGACTTCGTCTTCGGCACCAACGGCTGGGCCGAATATGGCCTGATGGGCGAAGGCGTCGCGCGGCCGGCCTATATGATCCCGCGCAAGCTCGACCCCGCGCAGGGCAAGATCAGCAACGCGCTCGACGTGCTCGGCATGCTGGGTCTGACCGCCTATGCCGGGCTGATGCTGCAATGCGCGCCGCGACCCGGCGAAACCGTCGTCGTATCGGCGGCGGCGGGCGGTTTTACGGAAATTACAGGAGGAATCGGCTGCGGTGGCCGCCTGGCAGGCGCCGGCCCGTGAGACCGATCTGCGGCGCTGGATCCTCGCGCACGCGATCCTGGCGCCGCACTCGCACAACCTGCAGTCCTGGGTGGCGGACCTGGGCACGCCCAACCAGATCACGCTGTACTGCGACCTGAAGCGTTTGTTGCCGCAGACGGACCCGCTGTCGCGCCAGATCATGATGAGCCATGGCACGTTTCTGGAGCTGCTGGACCTGGCCATGTCCTTGGCCACGCACGTCGAGATGCGCTTCAAGCACGGTTTTGCCTGCCAGCGCCCGGTCGATCTGTCACCCCAAATCCAGCCGATGATCCCCACGCCCGGCCACGCCAGCTGGCCCAGCGGCCACGCCACCGAGGCCTATCTGACCTGCGCACTGCTGCAATCGCTGCTGCCGCACGGCGGCAAGTACCGCGAGCAGCTGGAGCGGCTGGCCGCGCGCATTGCCGTCAACCGCACTGTGGCGGGCCTGCACTACCCGGTAGACAGCGCGGTGGGCCGCCTGCTGGGCACGGCACTGGCCGATTTCATGGTGGCACGCTGCACCGCCGCCAAGCTGCACGAACGCGGCTTTGATGGCCGCAAGTTCCACGATGCCAAAGGCCATGTGATCGACTTTGACCCACGCGTCTCCATGGCCGACAACCACAGCGGCTACTACGAACTGATGGCCGGCAGCCATGCGGTCGCCGCGTCACCCTTGCTGAACTTCATGTGGACCAAAGCCGCTGCGGAATGGGCTCCCCTTCAATAAGGCGCCACCATGCACTGGACTCCTCTGCCCCAAGGGGGCTTCACTGGCATCAACTGGGCCGCCCCGGGCGCTACCACGGGCTTTGACCCCTAC
>CALDHQ010000083.1 GCA_937894055.1 uncultured Polymorphobacter sp. | reverse complement strand
GTGAGGACGCAAAACATCCCCACACCCGTAAAGACTGACCACATTCAGCGCGCCAAAAAATGGGTGCAGGGGTCACCCCTGCCCGCCGGAGGCCCTTAACCCTTGGGCGTCTTATCCTCCGCATGCCGCGACAAAATCGGCGACTGCGCCAAGGCGAACACGAACGTAATCGCCGTCACCCCCCAGACCTTGAAGTCGACCCATTGGTCGGTGGTCAAAGTCCGGCGCAGCACCTCGTTCATGCCGGCGAGTGCCAGGCAGAAGATGATCCAGTTGCGCGTCAGCTTGCGCCAGCCGTCATTGTCGAGTGCCGGGAACGCCTCGCCGAACGCCATCTTGAGCAGCGGGCGATGGGTGAGTTTGCCGAACAGCAGCACGCTGGCGAACAGCAGGTAGATGACGGTCAGCTTGATCTTGATGAAGTTGGGGTCGTGCAGCACCAGCGTCGCGGTGCCGAAGACGAACACCATGACGCCGACGACCCATTGCATCGGCTGGATGCGGCCGTAGCGGAAATGCGACACCAGCATCACCAGCAGCGTCACCGCCATCGTGGCGAAGGTCGCGACGAAAATTTCGGCGAACTTGTTGGCGGCGAAGAACACCAGCAACGGCGCGAAATCGAGCACGAACTTGGCGGTGGCTGAGGGCTTGGGTTTGGGCTGGCGCTTTGTCGTCATGTCCCGCGCTCTAGCCGGTTTTGCGGTGCGGCGCGAGAGCGGCTATGCAGCGAGGATGAACACCGCACCCGCGTTGATTGTCGAAGGGCTGGCCTGCGCGCGCGGTGGCCGGTTGCTGTTCGAGGGGCTGGGCCTGCGTGTCGAGCGTGGCGGCGCAGTGCAGATCGAAGGCCGCAACGGCGCTGGAAAATCGAGCCTTTTGCGCATGCTGGCGGGTTTGCTACGCCCCGTCGCCGGCCGCATCGACAACCCGTTTCGTATCGGCTGGGCCGGGCATGAACTGGCGCTCAAACCCAATATGCGGCTGCGCGACGAACTGACGCACTGGGCACGGCTCGATGGACGCGATGCGGCGGCAGTTGATGCGGCGCTGGCGGCGTTCGACCTGTTGCCGCTCGCCGACTTGCCGGTCGGGGTGCTGTCGAGCGGCCAGAAGCACCGTGCGGTGCTGGCACGCGCGCATGCCTCGGGCGCCGAGTTGTGGCTGCTCGATGAACCCGGCGTCGGGCTGGATGCGGCTTCGCTCGACCGGCTGGCGATGGCGATGCGCGCGCACCGCGCCGCCGGCGGGCTGGTCATCGCCGCGACGCACGGCGATATCGGACTCGATGCGCCGCAAAAGCTGGTGCTCGCCTGATGTTCTGGCTGCTCGTCCGCCGCGACCTCGCGCTCGCCTTGCGCCGTCCTGCCGCGCTGGCGCTGCCGGTGGTGTTCTTCGTGCTCGCCGCGGCGCTGTTTCCGTTCGCCGTCGGCCCCGACGGCAAGCTGCTGCTGGCGATTGCACCGGGCGTGCTGTGGGTGGCGGCGCTGCTCGCCGCACTGCTGCCGGTCGAAACATTGGTCGCCCCCGACGTCGCCGACGGCACGCTCGACCAGCTGGTGACGCGCGGGCTGGCGCTCGAAACTTTCGCCGCCGCACGGTTGGTCGCGCACTGGCTGGGCTTTGCGCTGCCGCTACTCGTCGCGCTGCCCTTGGCGGGCGTGCTGCTCGGCACCCCGGCGCTCGCCCCGCTGGCACTCGGGCTGCTGATCGGCACCCCCGCGCTTGCCGCACTGGCGCTGCTCGCTGCCTGCCTGACCGCCGGCCTGCGCGGTGGCGGCGCACTCGCCGGCCTCATCGTGCTGCCGCTCGCGCTGCCGGTGCTGATTTTCGGCGTCGGCGTCGGCCAGCCGGGCGGGTTGCAGCTGCTCGGTGCCGCAACTTTGGTCATCGTCGCGGTGACGCCGTTTGCCGCAGCTGCGGCATTGCGCGCGGGGATGGAATGATGCTGCAATCGCCCTGGCTTTGGTGCTAGAGCGGCGCCGACCATGCACCGTTTCGCCAACCCTGCCCGCTTCCTGCGCATCGCGCGCGTGCTGACGCTGCCGCTGACCTTGCTCGGGCTGGTGTTGACCGCGGTCGGGCTGTGGATCGGGCTGTTCGACAGCCCACCCGATTACCAGCAGGGCGAAAGCGTCCGCATCATGTACGTCCATGTCCCCGCCGCTTGGCTGGGTAGCGGCGGTTATATGGGACTGGCGCTGGCGTCTGCTGTCGCGCTGGTCTGGCGGCATCCGCTCGCCGAAATCGCCGCGCGCGCCATTGCGCCGGTCGGCGCGGCGTTCACCGCGATCTGCCTGATTTCGGGGGCGCTGTGGGGCAAGCCGACCTGGGGCACGTACTGGGTGTGGGACGCGCGGCTGACCTCGATGCT
>CALDHQ010000082.1 GCA_937894055.1 uncultured Polymorphobacter sp. | reverse complement strand
GCAGGCCTGAGGCCTGCACCCATTTGTTTGGCGCTCTTCAATCGGGTGCAGGGCCTAGGCCCTGCCCGCCGGAGGCCCTTCCCGCTCTACAGCCAGAACTTAACGATGCGCTCGATCACCCAATAACTCGCGATACCGCCGATCAGATACGCCGGGATAATCGCTGCACGGTGCAGGTCGAACCGGTCACCGACCACCCGCCACAGCAACCGCGTCGCCGCCAGCACGACAGCAATAAACAGCAACTGCCCGATTTCGACGCCGACGTTGAAGAACAGCAACGCCAGCGGGATCGAATTCGCCGGCAGCCCGATTTCGGCCAGCGCACCGGCGAAGCCCAGCCCGTGCAGCAGCCCGAAGCTGAACGCCACCAGCCACGGCTTCTTTGCCGCCAGCCCTTCGCGGCCGCGCAGTTGTTGGACGATCTCGCTGGCGACGAAGACGATCGACAGCGCGATCGTTGCTTCCACCGGCGGACCGGGGACATGGATGACGCCTAGCGTGGCGAGTGCGAGCGTGATCGAATGCGCCAGCGTGAATGCGGTGACCGTCCACAACAGCCGCTTGGTGCCGCGCACGATCATCACCAGCGCCAGTACGAAGCACAGATGGTCGAAGCCGGTCAGGATGTGTTCGATACCGAGCACGGTGTAGGTCTGCACGACCTCGAACGCGCCGGGGCTGGCCTTGACGGTGAAGTTCGGATCGACCGCGAGGATGCGGTCGAGCTGTACGCTGCCATCGGCGCGCGCCAGCCGGACGATGATGTCGGTGCGCGAATTCGGCAGGTCGGGAAAGCCGATGGTCTTGCCCTCGAGCCCGCCGGCCACGTCGATGCGCCAGCGCTGCACCGCCATGCCATTGGCAAAGCTGGTGTGCTTGGGGCTGGCAGCGGTCGTGCCCGCGGGAAACACCGGCTTGACCTTGAGCGTGGTGTTCTCGTCGAGCGCCGGCACCTTCCACAGCACGTCATAGCTGGTCGGCGCGGTCTGGGTGATCTGCAGATAGGCGGGGCGGAATTCGTCGGCGGCAACCGGCGCCGCCAGCACGACGAGCAGCCACAGCAGCAGCCTGGCCAACCGCGTCATGGCTTGGTCGCTCCGGGCAGCTTGGCCTCGATGACGACGTCGTAATCCTTGCGCAGCCGCGCCAGCACATCGGCGCGGGCGCGGATACGCTGGTCGTTCTCCCACTCGCGCGCCACTTCGGTGCGGATGTCGGCGAGCGGCGGCAATTGCGGCGCGGCGCGCGCATCGACGCGCAGCAGATGCACCCCCATCCCCGACTGGAACGGCCCGACCCAGCGGCCGACCGGCGCTGCGGCCACCTGCCGCGCAAAATCCTCGCCGAAGTCGCGCGCCACCAGGTCGAGCGCGGTGGCGTTGACATGGTCGGGCAGCATCGACGGCTGGCCGAGTTTTGCGGGATCGGCACCGCGCGCCAGTTCGGCTTGCGCCGCGGCAACGCTTTCGGGTGTCGCGACCGCTGGGTCGAAATGGATTTGGTCGAAACTGACGACGGGGGGTCGCACGAATGCTTGCGGGTGCGCCTTGAGCCAAGCCTGCAAATCGGCATCGGTCGGCGTGGTGCGCGCCGTTTCCTCCTCCGCCATCAGGTCGTATTTCTGGCGGACGCGGCGCTTGATGACCGCGTCATCCTTGTCGAGCCCGAGCGACAGGCCTTCGCGGTAGACGATCTCGTCGCGCACGAAGCCGTCGACGAGTCCGTTCAGCTCAGTCGCCGACGGCGGCCGCCCCCACAGCGCCTTGTACTGCGCCGCCATGTCGTCGACGCGCGCCTGGCTGACGACAATGCGCTTGCTGCCGGAATCGCCGGGCGAGACCTGCCCGTACAGCACGAACAGCCCGAGTCCGATCAGCAGGAAGTGCAACAGCGGCTCGCGCAGAATCGTTCGGATACTCAAGTAAATCTCCCGGCGGTAACGGTTTCGAGCCCCGAGCCGGTGCCTGTTCTAGGCGAGCCCCGCCGATAGATAAAGCGTCGATGCGGGCACCAGCTTGACCCATGGCGCGTCAGGCTTCACCGTTGCAGCAACGACGCAGCAAGCGTCACGCCGGGGGAGTTTGAACATGCGGGTTTCGTTTGGAATGGTGTTGCTGGCGGGTGTCAGCGTTGCCGGGGTGACGGCGCTGATGCTGCCGCCGGTGACGGCACCGGTGGCGGCGACCAGTGCCGCGCCGGGGCTGGCGCGCGGCACCTATCTGCCCGATGCCGACCGCAAGTTTCCGACGCGCGTGCTTTGGGGTGACGAACACCTCCACACCGGCTGGTCGGGCGACGCCTCGCTCGGCGGCACGACGCTGACCCCCGAAGATGCGGTGCGCTTCGCGCGCGGCGAAACCGTCAAGTCGAGCACCAGCGAGGACGCGAAGCTCGACGTGCCGCTCGACTGGCTGGCGGTCACCGACCACAGCGACGGCTATGGCACCGCCAGCGAACTGCGCGCCGGCAACCCCGAAATGCTCGCCGACCCGACGGCCAAGCGCTGGGCCGCGATGACCGCCGCCGGCGGCGCGCAGGCACGCGCGGCACAGCTCGAGGCGATCAAGGCGCAGGCCGACGGCACGCTGCCCAAGATCATGATGGACCCCAAATGGATGAAGCAGGCCTGGGCGAAATCGATCGCCATCATGGACAAATACAACGAGCCCGGCCGCTTCACCGCGCTGATCGGCTATGAATGGACGTCGAACGGCGGCAACGGCGACAATCTCCACCGCAACCTGATTTTCCGCGACGCTGCCGACAAGGCCGGACAAGTCCGCCCGCTGACCACCTTCGAAACCGATGACCCCGCCGTGCTGTGGCGCTGGATGGCGGGCTATGAGAAAAAGACCGGCGGCCGCATCCTGGCCATCCCGCACAACGGCAACCTGTCGAACGGCCGCATGTTCGAAGACCGGCAATATGACGGCGCGCCGATCACCCGCGAATGGGCCGAAATGCGCGCGCGCTGGGAACCGCTGTACGAATATTTCCAGTTCAAGGGCGCCAGCGAAGCGCACCCGTCGCTGTCGCCGACCGACGAGTTCGCCAATTTCGAAATCTGGGACACCGCCAACCTGACCGGGGCAACCAAAAAGCCGGGCATGGTGGCGGGTGAATATGCCCGCGCCGGGCTTGAACGCGGGCTGGTCATCGGCGCCCGCGTCGGGGTCAATCCGTTCAAGTTCGGCGCCGTCTCCGGCACCGACTCGCACACCGGGCTGAGCACGGCGGCCGAGAATAACTACTGGGCCAAGGGCGCGCCTGCCGGCGACACCTGGAACGCCGTCCACCGCAAGGAGGACAGTGGCTTTGTCCGCCGCAGCTGGACGCAGGCGGCACAGGGCGTCACCGGCGTCTGGGCATCTGCGAACACCCGCGATGCCATCTGGGACGCGATGATGCGCAAGGAAACCTATGCCTCGTCGGGGCCGCGCATCACCTTGCGCTTCTTCGGCGGTTACGGCTTCGACGCCGCCGACGCGCGCGCCGACAAGTTGGTCGCGGCAGGCTATGCCAAGGGCGTGCCGATGGGCGGCGACCTCAAGCCGGTGGCGGGCGCAGTGCCGACCTTCCTCGTCGCGGCGATGAAGGACCCGCGCGGCGCCAACCTTGACCGCGTGCAAGTTATCAAGGGCTGGCTCGACGCCGATGGCAAGCCGCGCGAAGCCATTTTCGATGTCGTCTGGAGCAGCCCGGCCAAGCGCAAGCCCGTCGCCGGCAAGCTGCCGCCGGTCGGCGATACCGTCGATGTCGCCAACGCCAGCTACCGCAATTCGATCGGCGCCAGCGAACTCGTCGGCAGCTTCCGCGACCCCGGCTTCGACCCGCGCCAGCGCGCGTTCTATTATGCCCGCGCCATCGAAATCCCGACGCCGCGCTGGACCGCCTATGACGCCAAGCGCTTCAAGGTGAAGATGGCGCCCGAAGTGACGATGAAGCTGCAGGAGCGCGCGGTGTCGTCGCCGATCTGGTATACGCCAGCCTGACCGCGCATTGCGCGACTTTCCATCGGGGACAACTCTGCTAAATTATTCAAGCTTTCCAGCGTTGCGAAGGACGAAGGCCATGATGAAATCGACGATGACGGCACTGCTGATCGGCGCCAGCGTCTTGACGCTCGCCGGCTGCTCGAAAAAGGCCGAGACACCCGGCAAGACCGAGGTCGCAGCGACCGCCATCGCCGGTGAGAACGAAGCCGAAGCGGCGCTGCCCGCCAACCCCGACCGCAACGCCTATTTCGGCAATGTCCACGTCCACACCGGCTACTCGTTCGACGCACTGACCAACGGCAGCAAGACCAAGCCCGACGACGCCTATGCCTGGGCGCAGGGCAAGGAAATCACCAACAGCGGCATCGGCGGCAAGATCCAGATCGTCACGCCGCTCGACTTCTACATGGTGTCCGAACACGCCGAATTCATGGGCGTGTTTAACCAGATGTCGAACCCCGACAGCCCGCTGAGCAAGCACCCGCTCGCCAAGGGCGTCACCTCGACCGACACCAATGTCGCGCTGCAGACGTTCGCGGGCATTTTGCGCGACATGAGCGCCGGCAAGGTCGATCCGGCGTTCACCGATCCCGTGCTGGCCAAGTCGGTGTGGGCCGAAATCGTCAAGGCCGCCGACGCCAACTACAAGCCCGGCAAGTTCACCACCTTCGCCGGCTTCGAATGGACGTCGAACCCGCAGAAGCGCAACCTGCACCGCGTCGTGGTGTTCCGCGACACCGCGCATCTGCCCGACCTGGTGCTGTCGTCGCTCGAATCAGATGACCCCGAAACGCTATGGGCGTGGATGGCCAAGCAGCGCGACAACGGCGCGACGCTGTTCGCGATTCCGCACAACGGCAATGCCAGCGACGGCCGCATGTTCGAACTGACCAAGTTCGACGGCAAGCCGATCGACGCGGCGTACAACGCGACGCGCGCCAAGAACGAACCGCTGTATGAAATTTCGCAGATCAAGGGTACGTCGGAGACCTGGCCGACGCTGTCGCCCAACGACGAATTCGCCGGTTTCGAACAGTGGAACTACACGCTGTCGGCGGACTATCAGCGCCCGGTCAACCACCGCGGCAGCTTCGCGCGCCAGGCACTGCTCGACGGCCTTTCGCAGGACGCGGCTGGCAAGGGCAATCCGTTCAAATACGGCTTCATCGGCGACAGCGACACGCACAACGCCGCCGGCACCAACGAGGAATTCAACAACACCGGCAAGTTCGCGCACGAGAACGACCCGCGCTTTGCCTTGAACGGCATGAAGGGCATGCCCGAAGGCCAGATCCAGCAGATCCGCGAGTTCAGCTCGGGCGGCCTCGCCGGCGTCTGGGCCGAAAAGAACACGCGCGGCGCGATCTACGACGCGATGCAGCGCAAGGAGACGTTCGGCACCTCGGGCACGATGATCAAGGTGCGCTTCTTCGGCGGCTGGGACTTTGCGCCGGGCGATGTCACCGCGACCGATTTCGTCCAGCGCGGCTACAAGCGCGGCGTGCCGATGGGCAGCGACCTCAAGGGCAACGGAAAGGCGCCGACGTTCATGGTCACCGCGCTCAAGGACCCCAAGAGCGGCAATCTCGACCGCGTCCAGATCGTCAAGGGCTGGGTCGATGCCAAGGGCGAACAGCATGAAAAAATCTACGACGTCGTCTGGAGCGGCGCGCGCCAACCCGACGCCGCCGGCAAGCTGCCCGCGGTCGGCAACACCGTCGATCTGAAGACCGGCAAATATGCCAACAGCATCGGCAGCGCGTCGCTCGCCAGCACCTGGACCGACCCCGATTTCGACCCCAAGGTGCGCGCCTTCTACTATGCCCGCGTGCTGGAGATCCCGACGCCGCGCTGGACCGCTTATGACGTCAAGCATTTCGGCCTGACACCGGAAAAGAACGTGACCATGGTGCTGCAGGAACGCGCCTATACCTCACCGATCTGGTACACCCCATAAGGTTCCGGCTTGTTGGATAGGAAACTGGGGAGTCCGGGAATGCGGACTCCCCTTTTTATTACAGCACCAATCTGTTTAAGGTCTTTGTGCTAAGCGTATCTGCCGGCTGACATTTGCACCGGGCGCTGCACACAGGGCAGACTGATGCCTTGTTTTGATGAGCCCGGAACCGACATGCTGCCGCAAACCATTGAAGAACTGAACGCCATCCGCGATGAGTGCAAGGCCATGGTGACCCGCCGCGCCGGACTGTCTGCGGGCGCAGTGGTGATCCCAATCCCGGGCGTGGACATCGGCGCCGATGTCAGCCTGTTGATGGAGATGATTCCGGCGATCAACCAGAAATTCGGCCTGACACCACAGCAGATCGAACGTCTGCCCCTGCAAATGAAGAAAATCACAGTAGTGGCCATCACCAGTGTCGGCAGCGAGATGGTTGGCAAGATGGTCACCAAGCACATCATCCTGCAAGTCCTGAAGAAGGTCGGGGTAAGGGTGACCAGCAAGGCCTTTGTCCGCTTCATTCCTGTGCTGGGCCAAGCG
>CALDHQ010000081.1 GCA_937894055.1 uncultured Polymorphobacter sp. | reverse complement strand
CGCACTCAATCCCACATGACGCAACATGGTTCACCTTCCAGAAATACTTGCCTAGTCAACAATTTGATTGACTATACAAGTTTTTGGAAAACCTTGCTGTGCAAAATGTTGTGATCAGGCCGGCGCAACCACGCCGTCAGTGGCCTCGTCCAGATCGTCATCACCCTCCAGGTGACGGCAATCGGCCCAGGCAAGCAGACTGAATCCCTCAGGCGAGTACAGCAAGCGATTGATGCTGGCGTTGGTGATCTTCCAGGCGCGAGGCTCTTCCAGAGACACGCGGTTGGCAGCCCGATAAAAGCAGTCCAACACGCCGCCGTGTGCCACCACGGCAATGGTCTGCCCCGCTGCCTTGCAATGGCGCAGCGCCGCCAGGGTATCCGCCGTTTCACCGCTCTGCGAGATGAACAGCGCCAGCCCGCCCGGATCAAGCACCGGCGCGCGGTAGCGAAATTCGCTCGCGACATCGATATCAACCGGCATGCGGGCAAATTGCTCGAACCAATATTTGGCGACCATCCCGGCATAGAAGCTCGTGCCGCAGGCAACGATCGTCACCCGGCTGATGCCCGAGAAATCAAATTCCCGATCCGGCAATGCCACCTGTTCTTCCAATGGGCGGAGATAGCTTTGCAGCGTCTGCGCCACCACCACCGGCTGCTCATGGATCTCCTTGAGCATGAAATGGCGGTAATTGCCCTTGTCGATCATCGCCCCCGACACGCCCGAAATGGTAATCGGCCGCGTCACGGGGTTGTTGTCGCGGTCATAGATTTCGACTGCCTCGCGGCTGACCGCGGCCCAGTCGCCTTCTTCGAGATAGGCGATGCGCTGCGTCAGCGAGGCCAGTGCCAGCGCGTCCGAGCCGAGGTAGTTTTCGCCGTCGCCGTAGCCGATGGTCAGCGGCGCACCCAGACGCGCGCCGATCAGCAGGTCGGGTTCGCCGCGGAACATGATGGCGAGCGCGAACGCGCCGTGGAGCTTCGGCAGCACATTGGCGACCGCCGCGCGCGGGGCGACGCCGCGTTCGATCTCGCGCGCCAGCAAGTGGGCGACGACTTCGGTGTCGGTCTGGCTGAGGAACTTGCGGCCGTCGGCGATAAGTTCATCGCGCAGCGGCTTGAAGTTCTCGATGATGCCATTGTGGACGATGGTGACGTCGCCGGCGGTGTGCGGATGCGCATTGTCTTCGGTCGGCGCGCCGTGCGTCGCCCAGCGCGTGTGCGCGATGCCGGTATGGCCGGGCAGGGGGTCTGCCGCCAGCCGCGCGACAAGGTTGTTCAGCTTGCCCTCGGCACGGCGGCGATCGATGACG
>CALDHQ010000080.1 GCA_937894055.1 uncultured Polymorphobacter sp. | reverse complement strand
ATACGAGATACATTGGCGTGACTGGAGTTCAGACGTGTGCTCTTCCGATCTGTCAGCCATTTGCGCGCCTTTGCCGCCAAGCCGAACGAAGGCAAACCGGTCGCCATCCACTTCGACTTTTTCTACCGTCCGGTCGCCATCGAAGGCGACGGCAAGGTTGAACGGCTGATTGTCGAACGCACCAAACTCGACGGCGGTCGCGCCGTCGGCACCGGCGAAATGCGCACCATCGACTGTGGGCTGGTGGTGTCGTGCATCGGCTACCAGACGCCGAGCATTCCGGGCGTGCCGCACGATGACAATGCCGGGCGCTTCGCCAGCGACAATGGTCGTATCGCGCCGGGTCTCTACGCCGTCGGCTGGGCGCAGCACGGCCCGACCGGCACCATCGGCACCAACCGCCCCGATGCCTTTGCGATTGCCGAAATGATCGCCGCCGACAGTGGCGGCAAGGGTTCAGAACGTGCCGGCCGTGCCGGGCTCGATGCGCTGATTGCGGCGCGCGACATCCACGTCACCAGCTTCGAAGACTGGCGCGCCATCGACAATGCCGAAATGGCGCGAGCCCGCGCCGGTGCACCGCGCGAGAAATTCGTGCGCCGACACGAGATGCTGTCGGTCGCCAAGCCCTGAGGCGTCAGAGCCCTTCGACGAACGCCTGAAGCGCCGCGTTGGTTTCGGCGGGCGCTTCCTGCTGAACCCAGTGACCGATGCCCTCGATCAGCGTCGTGCCGCGGAAATCGTCGCACGCTGCACCGGCGCTGGCATAGAGATCGACGCCGGGGATGAAGTGGCGGACGGGGTCGCGGGTGCCGGCGATGAACGTCGCGGGCTGCGTGATGTGGCGACCAAGAACCGGGCCGCGTTCTTCGAAATCAAGGTCTTGCGCGCGGTAGCGGTTGAACGGCCCGCGCCAGCCGCCGGCCTTGAACGATGCCTCGTAAACCGCGAGGTCGGCGCGCGTCATCCAGGCGGGGTAGGGGTCGGGGACGGTGAGCCCGGTGAAGAACTTGCTGCCTTCGGGGCGATCGTTGATCAGCGCCGACTCGGTCGCACCTCCGGATAGAGCGAAATAGACTTTGGCGAGCGCCTGCGGGTCGGCTTCGAACTCGGCTTCGGCAACGCCCTCGGGCTGGAAATACAGCTGGTAGAAGAACTTGCCGGCGTAGACCTGTCGCGCCAGCGCCAGGAACGGGATGTCGCCCACCGGCAGATGCGGCACGCTTAGGCCCGCGACGGCGGCGACCTTGGCTGGGTGGCGCAGCGCCGTGTGCCAGACGATCGGCGCGCCCCAGTCGTGCCCGAACAGGATGGCACGGCCACCGAGCGCATTGATGACCGCGGCAGTGTCGCCGGCAAGCTGCGAGAGCGTGTAGGCGGCAATGGCGTGCGGCTTGTCGCTGGCGCCGTAGCCGCGCACGTCCATCGCGGCGATGCGGTAGCCGAGCCCCGCGAAATGCGCGAGCTGGTGGCGCCATGAATAGCCGAGCTCGGGCCAGCCATGGACGCACAGGATTGGCAGATGTGGGCTGTCGGCCGGTCCCTCGACACGGACGTGGAGGTTGACGTCGCCGTTGCGGACGGTGATTTCGGCCATGGCTGCTGCCTTTCGCTGTGTATGCCGACGATGCCAGCGCGCACGCGCACAAACAAGTCGCGCAAAACCGCAATCAAGTGCTTGCCCGCGCGGCGGCGCCTCGCTATAGCCTCGCGCCTTGCGTCGGGGCGTAGCTCAGCCCGGTAGAGCGCTGCCTTCGGGAGGCAGAGGCCGGAGGTTCGAATCCTCTCGCCCCGACCAAGCACTTCAGGGTTCCCGGCCCTGCCCACATCCCCACACAAAATCCTTGCACTTTCGGCGGCGTTTCGGTCGTGTCAGCTGTGCCTTGCGGCATTGGCTGATGGAGAGCGACGATGGCTGAAGCCCCGACATTCGAAGAGATTCGCTACGACAAGCCCGCGCCGGGCGTTGCGCGCGTCACCTTGGCGCGGCCCGACCGGCACAATGCGCAGGGGCCGAAGATGCTCTACGAAATCAACGATGCGCTCGATCTGGCGATGTACGATGACGAGGTCCGCGTCGTCATTGTCGCCGCCGACGGCAAGAATTTCTCGTCGGGGCATGACCTTGCCGACACCAGCAACATCGGCACGTCGCGGCCGCCGATTTTCGGTCACGGCGGCTTCGATCACCCCGGGCCGCAGGGCTGGATGGTCAAGGAGCAGGAAATCTACCTCGGGCTGTGCTGGCGCTGGCGCAACCTCGGCAAGCCGATCATCGCGCAGGTCCAGGGCAAGGCGATTGCCGGCGGGCTGATGCTGATCTGGCCGTTCGACCTGATTGTGGCGTCCGAAGACGCGGAGTTTTCCGACCCCGTCGTGGCGTTCGGCATGCCGGGCGTCGAATATTTCGTCCACGCCTTCGAACTTGGCGCGCGCCGCGCCAAGGAACTGCTGTTCACCGGCGAGCCCATCGGTGCCGCCGAAGCCAAGACGCTCGGCATGGTCAACCGCGTCGTGCCGCGCGACGAACTGGAAAGCCACACGCTGGCACTGGCGGCGAAGATCGCCACGCGGCCGATGGTTGGCCTCAAGATGGCGAAGATGAGCGTCAACCAGTCGATAGACGCGCAGGGCCTGTGGACGGCGCTGCAATCGGCGTTCAACCTCCACCAGTTCGGGCATGCCAACAACCGCGTCATCCACGGCGGGCTGGTCGATCCCGCCGGACTCGAGGTGGTGCGCAACGATGCGCGCGCCGGCATGCCGCGCAAGGCGTAAGGCGACGCCGCACTACCGTGTTATTGCGACTGGTGGCGCGCGACCGTGTCGGCTAGCATCGCCGGTAAAGAACAATGGGGCCGAAGGATCATCGTATGAATCTGTCACCAATTCGCCGGGCCGGCGCGACGCAATTTGAAGCCAGCAACTATGCCGACTGGTCGGCAAAGGCGCAGGCGCATGACGTGCGGTCGGGCAAGGCGAAGTGGCGCGCAACCGATGCCACCGACTTGTATGACTATAAGTCGATCGCCCGCCGCCTCGCGACGCTGCGCGCCTTCCGCGCCGCCGGTGACGACAAGGCACTGCTCTACGCGCTCAACGAGGGCATCCACGGCAACATGGACGGCATGGGCAATGAACGCCTGTATCAGGAGGCGCAGTTCGGCACCAAGCACCTGATCGAAGCCTATGTCGCCGAAATCGCCAGCGCACTCGACCACCTCGCCAGCAAGAAGGTGCGGTCGATCAAGGCGGAAGAAAAGCGCGATTTCTTCAACCGCGCGCGCCACTGCTACGGCCAGTCGGCGCTGATGCTCAGCGGCTCGGGCGCGTTCCTGTTCTTCCACATGGGTGTCGTCAAGACGCTGTGGCAGGAGGGCGTGTTGCCCGACATCATCTCGGGCTCGAGCGGCGGCTCGATCGTTGGCGCCATCGTCTGCACGCACCTCGACAGCGAGCTCGCGCCGTATTTCGATGCCAAGTGGCTCGATGAGCAGGCCGAACTGCATGGCGCCAAGCCCGCCGAGGGCAAGCGCATGACCTCGGCGCAGGTGCGCGCGCAGCTCGACACGCTGATCCCCGATCTGACCTTCCAGGAGGCGTATCAGCTGACCGGCCGCCACCTCAACGTCTCGGTCGCGCCGTCGGAGCGCCACCAGAACTCGCGGCTGCTCAATGCCATCGCCTCGCCCAACGTGATGATCCGCGAAGCCGTCGCGGCGTCATGCGCGGTGCCCGGCATTTTCGATCCCGTCGCGCTGATGGCCAAGGACCATAACGGCAAGCGCGTGCCGTATCTGTCGGACCGCAAATGGGTCGATGGCTCGATGACCAACGACCTGCCCGCCAAGCGCCTCGCGCGCCTGTACGGCGTCAACCACTATATCGTCAGCCAGGCCAACCCGCACGTCACGCCGTTCATCAGCGACCTGAAGTCGCCCAATTCGGTGCTCGAATCGGTCAAGCAGGCCACTGTCGCCAGCACCAAGGCGTGGATGAATGCCGGTCTGTCGATCTGGGAAAAGCCGCTGTCGTTCTTCCCGGCCTTGAACGGCCTCGCCAACATGACGATGTCGATCATCGATCAGGACTATGGCGGCGATATCACCATCATCAACCCGCCGCGGCTGTGGTCGCCAGCCAAGATCCTCAGCCAGCTGTCGCTCGACGAAATGGAAGATCTGATCGCCACCGGCGAAGCGATGACCTGGCCCAAGGTCGAGATGATCCGCACGCAAACGGTGATCAGCAAGACGCTGACGCACTGCGCGGGGACCGAGTTCTAGGACTCGCGATTACCGATTGTGAGGTGACATGATGACGGCACCCGAAGTCATGGCCATCGACATCCTGCTCGAACCCGATGCACGCATGCTCGCGCACGCGGAAGCCAACAATGCGCGGTTGCGTGGCGTGTTTCCCGATGGCTTCGCGCTCGACGCCGAACATCGCCCGCACATCACGCTGCTGCAGTGCTTTGT
The DNA here is from genome assembly GCA_937894055.1 of uncultured Polymorphobacter sp. GTDB lineage: Bacteria > Pseudomonadota > Alphaproteobacteria > Sphingomonadales > Sphingomonadaceae > Polymorphobacter_A. The sequence goes on along the minus strand of CALDHQ010000080.1, from coordinate 3,690 downwards.
TGCTGCCGGCGATCTGGAGGCGCTCGCGCAAGCGGCTGGCGCCGTTATCGGCAACGCCGGGATTGCGGCGATGGAGCTGCAGGCGGACCGCTTCTACTACACGCCGGGGCCGGGTTTCGGCGTTGCTGGCATCTGTGCGCCGCCGACGCCGGAGCTATTGCGGTTGCAAGCCGGTGTCATCGCCGCTGCGACGCCGTTCATGCTGGCGAGCGCGACAATCGACGCCTTCACGGCGCGCCACGACAATCCGGCGTTCGATGCGGCGCTGATCGACTATGTCGCGGGGTTCGTTGCGCATCATGCCGGCGCGCATTTCAATCCGCACGTCAGTACCGGTGTCGCGCCGACCGATTATCTCGACGCGATGATTGCCGAACCGTTCGCGGCGTTCGCGTTCGCCCCGGCAGGTGCCGCCATTTACCAGCTCGGGCCGTTCGGCACTGCAGCGCGCCTGCTCAAGCAACTGGAGGTCGCCCGATGAGCAACGCGGCGGGCAATCCTGCACTGGCGTCATGGCGCAAAGGTGCGGCGAAGGCGGCGATTCTCGATTTCGTCGTGCGGGTGACGACTGCCGGCCACGCCGACTATGTGCCGCCCGCCGACCGCATTGCGGTGTTCGACAATGACGGCACATTATGGGCCGAACAGCCACTGCCGGTGCAGGCGTTTTTCGTCCTCGACCGCATCCGCGCGCTGGCGCCGCTGCATCCCGAATGGCGCGACCAGCAGCCGTTCAAGGCGGTGCTCGACGGCGATAGCGCTGGCATCATGGCGGTCGGCATGGACGGGCTCGTCGCGCTGGTGATGGCGACGCACGCGGGGATGACGACTGAGGCGTTTGCCGAACTGGTGCGCGACTGGATTGCCACCGCCCGCCACGCGCGCTTCGAACGCCCCTATACCGACCTGGTCTACCAGCCGATGCTCGACGTGCTGGCGCTGCTACGGGCCAATGATTTCAAGAGCTTCATCATCTCGGGCGGCGGCGTCGAGTTCATGCGCAGCTTCAGCGAAGCGGCCTACGGCATCCCGCCCGAGCAGGTGATCGGCAGCAGCATCGTCACCAATTACATCGTTCAGGATGGCACCCCGCAGCTGGTGCGCGCGGCGGAACTGCACCACTACAACGACAAGGAAGGCAAGCCCGTCGCCATCAACCGGCATATCGGCCGGCGCCCGATCGCCGCGTTCGGCAATTCGGACGGCGATTTCGCCATGCTCGAATGGGTGACCAGCGGCCCCGGCGCGCGGTTCGGTATGATCGTCCACCACGACGATGCGACGCGTGAGTATGCCTATGACCGCGACGCCGGCCTCGCGCGGCTGGTGCGCGGGCTCGACGAGGGGCCGGCGCGCGGCTGGACAATTGCCAGCATCGCCAACGACTGGGCGCGGGTGTTCGCGTTCTAGTGCGATGGCCCGCGGCTTGTTCATGAAGTGCCGCGCAGGTTATAAACCGCAATGACCCGACCACGGTACAACATGCGCCCCGTGCCCGGCCTGCTGCGTGCCGGTCCAGATGGCGATGTGTTTCCGGTGATTGTCACCCCCTATGGCGACCGCGTGGTGATGCGCGGGGAGGCTGATATCGGCGCCGTGCCGCTGAGGCGCCTGCGCCGCGACGCCACGCAGGACGCGCGCGCCACGCTGCATCGCACCGACTGGCGCGGCTGGCGGCTCGATGTCGCCGATGTCACGCCCGACAGCTGGGTTTCGGGGATCAAGCTGAAGTCGCGGCTGCCGCTGCGTGGCCTGGCCATCGTTGCCGCACTGCTGCTGGTGATCATCATCGGGCTTTGGCTGGGGCGCGACCGGATCATCATCGCCACGGCGCCGCTGCTGCCGCACCGCGTTACCGACCAGATCGGCCGCGACTATCTCGCCGAAATGGGACGCGTCTGCGACAATGGCCCGGGCAGCGCGGCGCTGCTGCGGCTGACCGCGCGGCTGGCGCCACCGACTTTGCCCGAGCCGCTGTCGGTCAAGGTCATCGACAGCGCCGACGTCAACGCCGTCGCGCTGCCGGGCGGGCATGTCGCACTGTATCGTGGCCTGATCGAACAGGCGCAGTCGGCGGACGAAGTTGCCGCGGTATTGGCGCACGAGATTGAACACGTCGCCTATCAGCATCCCAACCAGAACATCCTGCGCGCAAGCGGGCCGGCGGTGATCGCCCGCACGCTTGAAAGCAACGCCGGCGAGATGGCCGATCTGACCGTGCTCGAAAAGGCCGACAAGGCCGCCGAAGCCGAGGCCGATGCCGGTGCCATCGAGCTGCTCGGCGCTGCCAATATCTCGACGCAGGGGGCCGCCGATTTCTTCGAGCGCCAAGGCAGCTTCCTGTCGATTTTCAGCAGCAGCCACCCGTCCGACGCGGCGCGGGCGCGGCGCTTCGCCGGCGCGGCGAAGTCGGGGACGGCGCCGGCGTTGAACGCGGATGACTGGAAGGCACTGCAGGCGATCTGCGGGGCGTGAGTCATCGTCCGGCGAGTTAATTGACACTATGTCATTATTGACATAGTGTCAGTTCATGGACGTCAAATCACCGCCATTGCCGGGCACCAAGCGCGCCCGGACGCGCGACCAGCTGCTGGTTTCGGCGCAACTGTTGCTGATGGAGCAGAATGCCGCGGCGCTCGGCCTGCGGCGCATTACCGACCATGCCGGGTTGGTGCACGCCAGTTTCTACAACTATTACCCCGATATCGCGACGCTGATCGGCGACCTGGGCGAGTTGCTCGGTGCGACGCACGCCGCCGCCATGGCCGGGCTCGATACCGCGCGCCTCGATGTTGCGGCGCGCTTTGCGCTGGTCACGCGGCAGACGCTGCGCATGGTGGCGGGACAACCCGGATTTGGCCGGCTGATGTTTGATGTCGGCCTGCCGATCGACAGTCTCAGCACCGAACTGCGGTTGCGGCTTAAGCTCGACATTGCCGAAGGCGTGGCGGGCGGGCTGTTCGGCATCTATCTACAGTTCGTCGCGCCGACTTCGTTCTCCGGGCTTGAATCGGTGCGGCTGGTGATGATGGTGGTGGCGGCGATCCTGCCGGTCCTCTGGTTCAAGCGGCGCGGCTGGCTCTAGCCCTGACGTCCGGGATAACGCCGCTATAAGTTGTGCGCGCAACCGTTCCTTAAGTGCGCGCGGGCCAATGTCGGGCTCTCATGTCGTCAAAAGCCCAACCTCACCACCTGGCGCTCGACGCACGCGCGCTGCGCGACGCGGTGGAAGCCCATCAGCGCTATCTGGCGGGCCGCTCGGGCGGACGCCGGCTGAACCTCACCTATGCCGACCTCGCCAACTGCTCGCTCGAGGGGCTCGATCTCCGCGACGCCGACCTGACCGGCGCGCGCCTTTCCGGCGCGACGCTCGCCCGATCGAACCTCAGCCGCGCCATCCTGTTCGGCGCCGACCTGCGCGAAGCCGACATGCGGCACGTCAACCTCAAGCGGGCCGACCTTCGCGGCGCCTGCATGCGCGGCGCGAACCTGGCCGGCGCCGAGCTGGCCGGCTGCGACCTGCGCGAGGGCCGCACCGCCCTGCAGGACGCCGCCGGGGGCTTTCGCATGCTCAAGCACGAGAAGCGGCCCGGCGACCTCGACTACGCCGTCCTGCACGGGGCCGATCTTTCGGGCGCCCAGATGACGGCGGCCTCGGCCCAGGCGGCCGATTTCTCCGACGCCACCCTG
>CALDHQ010000079.1 GCA_937894055.1 uncultured Polymorphobacter sp. | reverse complement strand
GGTCGGTTTCACGGACGTTGTAGAAGACCTGCGGATTGCCGCGCCCGACGTTGGCGAGGACGTTCTTGATCAGCGGCTCTTTCTTGAGCTCGGCTTCGACAAAGCGCGTCGCGCGGTCGGTCTGGGTGATCGCGGCACCTTCGGGGGCATTGACCTCGACGATGAAATACGACGCGTCGGCGGGCGGGAACAGGCTGGTGCCGATGCGCGGGATGAGCAGGAACGCCGAGAAAGTGATGACGGTCGCGATACCCAGCGCGCGCCACGGCCGTTCGAGCGACCAGTGCAGCACCGGCGCATAGAAGCGGTGAATGCCGGTCTGGATCAGCTGCAGGAAGCGGTTGCCGTGTTCGGGCGTGTCGCGCGGCAGGATGCGCGAGGCGAGGAACGGCACGACCGTCAGCGACACCAGCAGCGACGCCGCCACGGTGCCGAGTACGGCAATCGGCAGCGAACGGGTGAACTTGCCGGCACCGCCGGGCAGGAATGCCAGCGGCAGGAACGCCAGCAGCAGCACTGCGGTGCAGCCGATGACCGCCACGGCAATCTGGCGCGTGCCGGCGATCGCGGCGGCCTCGCGGTCCTCGCCGCTGCGCAGATGGCGCGCGATGTTTTCGGTGACGACGATCGAATCGTCGACCAGCAGCCCGAGCGCGATGATGAACCCCGAAATCGCCAGCTGGTTGAGCGTAAAGCCGGCGAAGTTGAGCACCGCGACGCCCATCAGCAAGCTCAGCGGCACCGACACCATGACGACCAGCGAGGCGCGGAAGCCGAGCGGCAAAAGCGTCAGCAGCACGATGGCCAGAGCGATAAGAAAGTCGCGCTGCAGGTGCGCCAGCTTGACCGCGATGTCGCGCGACTGGTCGAAGCCGATCTCGAGCTTGACGTCGGGCGGCAGCGTTTTGGCATAGGCATCCGCCACCTTGAGCGCCGCCTTCTGGACATCGAGGACGTTGATATTGTCCTTTTGCGTCAGCGTCACCCAGATCGCGCGCTTGCCGTTGAAGCGCGTCAGCTGCGGCTGCTCCTCATAGTTCCAGCCGACCTGCGCGACGTCGCGGACGCGCAGCACGCGGCCGGTGCCATTGTCGGCGACCGCGCGCACCGGCACTTCGGCGACCGCCTCGACCGAGCGATAGGCGCCGCCGGCTTCGATATTGTAGCGCTGGTCGCCCGAATGGACGGCGCCGGGCGGCAAGTCGGTGCCGCCGGCACGCAGCGCATCGGTCAGCGCCGTCGCCGGCAGGCCGAGCTGCGCCATGCGGCCGCTATCGATAGCGACGCGGACTTCGGGGGCGGGAATGCCCCAGGCGCGCGAGCCGCGCACGCCGGGTACCTGGTTGAGCTCCTCGCGCAACGACTTGGCGAGCTTTTCAAGGCGGCGGTACGAGGCGGTGTCGCTGACCAGTGCGAACTGCACGACGGTGGTTTCGGTGGTGCGGGTCTTGCGGAACTCGAGCCGCTGCAACCCCGTCGGTAAGGTACCACGGATGGCGCTGACATCGCGCACCAACTGGTCGTAATCCTTCTCGGGATCGCTCGACCAGCTGAACTCGGCGGTGATGACCGAGGTGCCGTCGGTCGACCGCGACGCGGTGCGGACGATGTCATCGAGGCCCTGCAACACGTCCTCGATCGGCTTGGCGATGGTCTGCTCCATCTCGGCCGGATCGGCACCGGGCTGCGTCGCCACGATGACGACGAACGGCGACGGGAAATGCGGGTCGACCGAGCGCGGAATCGTCAGCAGCGCCGACAGCCCGATCGCGGCCAGCAGCGCAAAGAAGACGAGCGTAATCTGCCAGCGTTTGACCGCAAAATCGATGAAGTTCATGCGGCGACCCGGACCTTGAGCCCGTCACGCAGCCGGTCGACGCCCGAGCGCACGACCTTGTCACCCGCCGCCAGTCCCGAGACGATTTCGACGCCGCCGTCGCTGACGTTGCCGATGCCCACCATCCGTGCCTTGACGGTACTGGTCTTGGCATCAAAGACGTAGACAAAGCCCTCGTCGGCGCGTGCCGCGAAGATCGCCGTGGCGGGCACCTTGAGCGTGCCGACGGCGAGCGGCGCACCGCCAAGCATCGTCGCGCGGCCGATCAACCCCGAGCGCAGGCCCGGCGTCGGCGGCAGTTTGACTTCGACCTGGAACGTGCCGGTGCGGTCATCACTGCGCGCGCCGACTTCGCTGACGGTGGCGAAAATCGGCTGCGGCGACAACGCCAGCAGCAGCACGCTGGCGCGCTGGCCAAGTCGGATGCGCGCCATGTCGGTATCGGTCAACGGCAGGCGGAGCACATAGCCGCTGGCGATTTCGCCGATGGTCACCACCGGCTGCCCGGCGGCCACGACCTGGCCGGGTTCGAGGTGCCGCTTGAGCACGATGCCCGCGGTCGGCGCCACGATGTGACCGAAGCGGACGTCGAAGCCGGTCTGTTCGACGCGGGCGCGCGCCGCTGCTGCCGAAGCCTCGGCGGCTTCGAGGCGCGGACGGGTAATCCAGCCCTGTTCGGCAAGCTTGCGCAGGCGGACGAGGTCGGCACCGGCGCGCGCAGCTTCGGCGCGTGCTGCCGCGCTCGCGGCATCGAGCCCGGTCGGATCAAGACGTGCCAGCGGCTGACCGGCGACCACGGCCTGGCCTTCGACAACACTGACCGCCGCGATGCGCCCGTTGGTGTTGAACGACAGCGCAGTTTCGCGCTTGAAGCGCACCGTTCCGGTGGCGGAAAATTCGGAGGTCGCGCTGGCCGCGCCGACCGGCGCCAGCGAAACGGTGATCAGCTGTTCAGCCGGCGCCTTGGTCTCGGCGGCCGGCTTTGAGCACGCCGACAGCAGCGCCAGCGCCACCACCGGTGCCCAAGTCATTCCAGTTCGCAGCGCGCGCATCAGCCACCCAAATTTGATTGCGACTCACATCTATAACTGGACTGGCGAGTTTACAAATCATATTTGCGACACATGTCGTCGCAGCACATCACCCTCCGACCGGGCGCGCGCGGCCGTCCGACCGACATGGCCAAGCACGCCGCGATCATGGCGGCGGCGCAGACGCTGTTCATCGAGCATGGCTACGCAGCGACCAGCATGGAGCGCATTGCCGAAGCAGCGCAGGTTTCGAAGCTGACCGTGTACCGCCACTTCCAGAGCAAGGACGCGCTGTTTGCCGAGGCCGTGGCGCGCAAATGCCGGACGATGCTCAACGACCTTGGCGCCGAGGCGACGCGCGCGCAGGAACCGGCGGCAATGCTGCAGGCTGCTGGCGAAGCGTTTCTGGGCTTGATCCTGCACCCCGATGCGCTGGCGATGCACCAGATCATCGTCAGCGAGCGCCAGCGCTCGCCCGAGCTCGGTGCCTTGTTTTTTGACAATGCGATTGCTTTCACCCAAGCGCAGGTCACCGCGCTGGTCGAATTATTGCTGCTACGGGGCGTGCTGGCGGGTGACGCCGAGGAGATTGCCGGCGACTATCTGGCGCTGTTGCGCCATCGGCCGGTACTGCATCAGGAATTCGGCATGCCGCCGTTCGAAGGGACGACGCGCAGCGCCCATATCGCACGCTGCGCCGGTGTCATTCTGCGCGCCTATGCACCGGTATCGGCACCGTAGCGTTCCCCCGCGCCACGGTGCCGGACACGGGCGCTCAATCCTCGATGGTCAGGATCTCGAGCCGTAGATTGCATGAGGTCATGCCGTTCGCGGCAGTCACCGGCAGCGCGGCCTCGACCGCGACATCGGCAACGATATGCCCGGGCACATCGAACTCGGCCTCGCCAAGCTCGATTTCGAGGCGCCGGCAGGTTGCCGCCACCGCATCGCCATGGCCTTCGAGCTGCAGCTCGATCCAGTGGGTCTGGCCGACGAAGGTGGCGCTGGCCCAGGGCTCACTGCCGATCGATTCCACCAGCATCAGCGGTGGCGTCGTCGGTGATGGCGGACACGCATCGAGCTTCGCCGCCAATCCGGCGACAGTGTCGCCCAGTCCGATAATCTGGCGCAGCGCCTGCATCAGCGGGCGGTGCGCATCACGCGTCAGCGGCCTCACTGCGACACCTGCGGTGCCCGGGTGGCAATTTCGGCGATATAGGCAAGAACCTTGGCCTCGGTTTCGGCGCGTGGCTGGCGGCCACGGCGCAAATCGTAAACCAGACGTGGATCGCGTGCCGCCTGGCGGCCGAATCGCGAGGCGGGAAGTCGGTGGCTACGTAGACAGCGCTCGACTGCGGACAATAGTGTCATATTGGATATACTCCCTAACCGAATCGGACCCATAAGTGACTATCTGTTGCAATTTCCTACTAGTCTAGGTAAAAAACTATTTGTAGTGTGCGTAATGCCTTGGGATCGGGAGAGGAGGTTCCAGGCGAATGGATAACACAGCCATCCGCTTGCGGTTGGATGCGTTGATCACCGCGGCGGGCGAGGATTATACCTCGCTGTCACGACTGCTCGGACGCAATCCGACCTATGTTCAACAGTTCGTCAAACGCGGCGTCCCGCGGCGTTTGAGCGAGGACGACCGTCGCCTGCTGGCGCAGCATTTCGGCATTGCCGAACGGCTGCTTGGCGGACCGGAGGAGCACGCCGGTCGCGCGGTGATGGCGCACGCCAGCACGACGGCGGCGGCGCATGACTATGTGCTGATCCCCTACCTCAACATCGGTGCTTCGGCGGGTGCCGGCGCGGTCACTGAAACCGAAGTGCCGGTGGCAGTGCTGGCGTTCCAGTCGCAATGGGTGCGTTCGATCGCCAGCGGCCGCCCCGAAGCGCTGTCGGTCATCCGTGTCGAGGGCGATTCAATGCTGCCGACACTTGCTGACGGCGATAATATCCTGGTCGATACCGATGACCGCGAGCGGCTGCGCGACGGCATCTATGTACTGCGCACCGATGACGCGCTGCTGGTCAAGCGGCTCGGCGTCAATCCGGCGACCAAGCGCCTGATGATCCGCAGTGACAACGAAGCCTATCCGAGCTGGGACAATTGCGACCCCGCCGAAGTCAGTGTCATCGGCCGGGTAGTATGGGTCGGACGGCGGCTGAATTAGGCCGTCATTTGCGGCGATCGTCGCGGCGCACCAGTGCCCAGGCCGCAACCGCGCCCGCGACCAGCCCGCCGAGCATACCCAGTGCACCGTTGCCGGCAAACAGCCCGACCACCGCGCCGATGATTAGCCCTAGGGCAATCAAAATACCGCCACCACGTTCGACCATGTGCGCCTGTCTCCGTTCAATCCGCGCCGTTTGCCACGGCGCAACCTGCTGCGCCAGCGCGACGCACACGCCGCGACATGATGGCTCTGTGAATTCGCGCCTTTGCGCGCACCGGCACCTCGGCTAGACGGACACGATGGTCAATCGCGTTGTTGTATCCGGGACAGTCCTGGCGCTGATGCTGTGCCCGGTTGCAGCAATGGCGGCGGCGCCGGTTGCGACCGCTGAACCGGCGACGGCCCCGGCCCCCGAAACCCCGACGGCTCCGACCGAATCACCGTTCTTCGATGCAATGGCGCCGCTGCCCGGCAATGCGGTGCCGTGGCCGACGCTCGAGAATACTGCGGCGCCAGCGGACGCCAAGCCGTTCACCGACGTCGATGTGCGCTATGTCGTGGTGGTGACCGGGCTGACCCAACTCAACCTGATGACGCGGTTCAACGAGACATCGCTGCTGCACAAGGGTCGCAACGAGCCGAGCAACATCGCGCAGGTCCGGCGCCGCACCACCGCCGATGTCGCGCTGATCGAACAGCTGTTGCGCTCGATCGGCTATTACGGCGGCACCATCACCCCCAAGATCGTCCCGCCCGCCGCCGGCGGTACGGTGCGCGTCGAAATCACCGTCGAGCCCGGACCGCTCTACAAGTTCACACAGATCGATATCATTTCGCCCACCCCTGAAGATGTCATTGTGGCAAGCAGCGCGCTGGGGCTGACGCCGGGTACGGTCGCTGCCGCGGCACCGTTCGAAGCGGCGCAGGCGGGCCTGCGCGGCCAGCTCGCGACCAAGGGTCATCCGTTCCCCGAAATCGGCGACCCCGACATCGTCATCGACCATGCTGCTGCGGCGGCGCTGCTGACGCAGAAGATCGACCCCGGCCCGCTCGGTCGCTTCGGTACGGTCAAAAGCGAGGGCAGCGCGCAAATCACCACGCGCCACATGCAGCGCATGGTCCGGTTCAAGCCCGGCGATGTCTATAGCTCTGCCGAAGTCGAGGATCTGCGGCGCGCGCTGATCGCGACCAACCTGTACGGCTCGGTGGTCATCAAGCCGGTCAACGCCGGCACCAACCCCGACGGGACGGCGATTGTCGACCTGATCGTCACCGGCGAAACCGCGCCGCTGCGCACCGTATCGGCGAGCGCCGGTTATTCGACCGGCGAAGGCTTCCGCGTCTCCGGCAGCTGGCAGCACCGCAACCTGCTGCCGCCGCAAGGCCAGGTTACCTTCAGCGGGCTCGTCTCGCAGCGCGAGCTCGGCCTCGGTGCCGAGATGCGCCGCCGCAACTGGCTCAAGCGCGACCGCACGCTGGTGCTTGCCACGGCACTGACGACGCAGAACCAGGACGCGTTCGATGCCACCACCGCCACCGTCGGCGGCCTCGTCGAACTTGAAACCAACCTGATCTGGCAGAAGAAATGGTATTATTCGCTCGGCGTCGAATTCGCCGCGTCGAACGAAGCCGATCTCAGCGCCTCGACCGGCCCCGACACGCCGCGGACGATGTATTACATTCTGTCGGCGCCGTTGAGCCTGAGCTATGACGGCTCGAACGACCTGCTCAACCCCGAGCGCGGCTTCCGGATCAACATGCGCGCCTCGCCGCAGGTCTCGTTCGAAAGCGGCTCGTTCGCCTATATTCGCGCCCAGCTCGAAGGCACCTATTACCAGCCGGTCGCCGGTCGCGTGACGCTCGCCGGGCGACTGCACTTCGGCTCGATCATCGGGGCATCGCGCGGCAACATCGCGCCGACGCGGCGCTTCTATGCCGGTGGCGGCGGCTCGGTGCGCGGCTACAACTTCCAGCAAGTCGGCCCCAAGGATGCCGAAGGCGTGCCGACCGGCGGCAATTCGCTGACCGAAGCCAGCATCGAAGCGCGCATCCGCTTCGGCGACTGGGGCGTCGTACCGTTCGTTGATGCCGGTCAGGTGTTCACCGGCACCGTTCCCGACTTTTCGGGCATGAGCTTCGGCGTCGGCATCGGCGCGCGCTATTACACCAGCTTCGGTCCGGTACGCGTCGACATTGCGACACCGATCAATCCCGGCCCCAACGACCCCAAGGTCGCGTTCTACGTCTCGATCGGGCAGTCGTTCTGATGACCGAAACGCCCAACCCTGCGACCGGCGCCTTGCGCAACCTGGCTGTTGCTGCCCGCGGCATCTGGCGGCTTATCGCGGCGTTGCTGCTGATTGTCGCGCTGATGGTGGGCGCAGTGGTGATGCTCGACCAGCCGGTGGGCCACCGCTTCCTGGTGTCGCAGCTGCACCGGCTGCGGCTCGACAACGGTATCAGCTTCAGCGTCGGGCGCGTCGAAGGCTCGCTGTTTAGCGACCTGCGCGTCCACGACCTCAGGCTTACCGACGCCAAGGGCGTCTTCCTCGACGTCAAGGTGCTGTCGCATCACGAACCGGTGTTCCTGGAGGGGCTCGGCGAGGCGCCGCTGTTCCGCTTTGTCGACCAGTACAAGGGTCTGGCGCTGCAGCAGAGCATCAAGATCGGCTCCAACCAGAACCGGGGCGGACGGGTGGGCAGCGCCAACGTCTACATCGACGGCGTGTCCAAGGCGACCGCCTCGGTGCGCATCATCAATCAGAGCCTGCTGTCGGCATCGCTGGCCATCGCTCGCGCCAAGCTGGGCTTTGCCGACCTGCGCACCTTCAAAGAAAACCTGCGCGAGCAAAGCCTCAAGGCCTTTCACCACAAGGCCGAGGGCCATTTGAACGAAGCGCCCGAGGCCGCCGCCAAGCGCCTGGGGGCTCTGCTGGCCACAGGCGGCTGGAAGGTCAAGCTGCAAGAGCGCGACACCCCGGCGGGTAAAGGCTGGATGCTGGCGGCCAAGGCGGGTGCGGCCAACAAGATCGGCTACATCGCGGCGCACTCGGCCATTGTGCTGGTGTGCGTGGGGGCTTGCTCGATGGCGATCTGATGGTGCGCGCCCAGATGTGGTTTGGCGGCAAGGAAATCTACAACGGTGGCGGC
>CALDHQ010000078.1 GCA_937894055.1 uncultured Polymorphobacter sp. | reverse complement strand
AGTCCGACCTTCGAACACCAGCTGCAACTTGCGGCGTCGCAAACAATCAGTTGCGAAACCCGGAATGCCTCCGCCGGTGCAGACCCGGTGCTACACATCATCGCCGGCGGCAATGCGTCCGGCAGCGTTGCCGAACTGGCGCGCGACGACGATTCTGCGGGCAATCTCAACGCGCGGGTCAGCTTTCGAGCACCGACAGCCGGTACCTATCTGTTGTTGATGCGCGCGGCCGGCACCGGCGCTGGCGGTGCCGCGGACGTGTACTGCGATGGCCGGAATGTCGGGCCGGCGAGCAATGTCGGCGGCGCTTTCCAGCGCTTCCAGGCCATGCGCCGGAACGAGGTCGTTCTGGCAGTGCCGCTTCCCGGCGCATCACGCACCTTTGTGCTGTACGGCTTTGATCCGGCAGGCCGGATCATTTCGCGCTACCCGGCAACCGCAGGCGAATGGGCCGGCTTTGGCGCGGCGGCGACGCCGGATATGAATATCATGATCGGATCGACGCGGGGCAAGCGACCGCACGTGGTGCGCCTGATGCGCAATGACGCAGTGCTGCCCGGGCACGATGATGACGGTGACAAGCTGGGCAACGAGCTCGAAGCCACGATCGGGACTTGCTCGAAGCGCACCGGACTGGCCGGTGAGTGGGACTGTTCGCGCACGATCGATCCGCGTGACACCGATGGTGACGGCTTGACCGATGCCGATGAGTTCATCGGCCAGCTTGACGCTGCACCCTATCAATTGCTGCCGCGCTGGGGCGCCGACCCGCGCCACAAGGACATGTTCATCGAGGTTGATTTCATGCTGCGCCAACCTGGTGACGTGGCGCAAAAACTGAGTCCGGCAAACGCGCACGCGATTGCGGCGATTTATGCCGATCCGGAAACCAGTCCGTTGCTGGCGCTGCGCAACGCCCAGACACTTAACAATCCCGATCTGAAACCGGGTATCGCACTGCATTTCGATACCGGTGTCACGCCACCCCACAATGCGTCTATCGCCAATCTTACCACCTATGGCGATTGGGGCGGTTACAGCATTGCCCAGCCGGTGAAGGTCAACGGTCAATGGCAACCGGCGGATGCCCAGGCGGTGCGTGGCGCGCTGATGGACAAGCGTCGCCACAAGCTATTCCATTATGCGCTGGGGGACACAGCTTCGGGCGGGCAAGCAACCGTAGATGCGATTGCGTTCAACCTGCCGCTGAACAGTCCCCGCGTTGCGGCTCATGAGCTTGGCCACAATTTCGGCCTTGGACATTTCGGGCCGGCAAGCATTGAGCCCGATGCCAATTGCAAGCCGAATTACCCGAGCCTGATGAGCTATGCCTATCTTGGCAGTGCCAATTTCGTGGCGACTTTTTCGGACGGCTATGGCCGTGCGGCGATCAACAATGTCAACCTGAACGAACGCGGTGCGGTGGCGATGCCGACATCGACTTCAGGCGCGCGCTATCTCAAGAATCTGCACGAGGTGTTCGCCTATAACGTCAATTTTCAAACCGGCGACGTCGACTGGAACCGCGACGGCGTGATCGCCGCTGTGCCGGTGCGGGCCTATGCCAATAATTCGCACGGCTCCTGCGAGTTCACCCGGGTCAACCAGATCAAGGCCGCCGGCCTGAGCGACCGCGCGCTGTCGCTGACGCGGCTCCAGGGCCGGACCATGCTGGCCTATATCGATGAAACCAACAGGCAGATCACCGTCGATTACACCGACAAGTCGCTCAATTGTTCGATCATCGGCGAACCCTGCGGCGGGCCATTGGTCACGCAACGCATTGCGGGTGCCTGGAACCGTGATATCGATGCCTTCGACCTGCAGCGGATCACCGTCGCGGGCGGGCGCCAGCAACTGCTGCTGGTTTATCGCAAAGGCGGCGCACTGTTCGAAGTGTTGCTGTATCGTGATCTGACCGCAGCCGCCCCGACTGCCATACCGCTTGCCGTGCAGGCCACCGGCGATCCGGCATTGGCGGGCAATCAAACCGGCACCTGGCTGGCGTTCAAGTCGGCAGAGTCGGTGCCTTATGTTGTGGAGCGCACCACCAGCGGGAGCTGGGCCGCCGCAAAGCCGGTGCACGGCCGGATCGGGCTCTCAATCGGCACGCTTTCGACAAGGGCATCGCCGGCCTTGATCGCGGCACAATATGCCGATGGCACGACGCACCTCATAGGTGCCTTTCCGATGGCGCCCGGTATCGATGGGTCGCCTGATGGCATGATCAAATTGCTCGAGCGTGATGCCGCAAGCGGGGTGTGGTCGGCGCCGGCCTGGGAAAAACGCGGCTCGGACGATCAGCCGACAATCGGCCGGCCGGCGCTGGCGTTCGAGGCGGTCCAGGCCGGTGCGGCAATCCCCGGACGCCTGCGCCTGCTTTATCTGGTCGGCAATCCCGACGGCAAGACGAGCGTCCGGATGAAATCGCTGGTTGCCACCGGCCTCGGGCCAACGGCCGGTTTGTCGATGGTTGCCGAGGACTTTGACAATGTCTGGTTCTACGGCAAAGGCATCGACCTGCTGTTCGAACCCGGCATTGACACCAGCTTGCGCGCTGCCGTCGCGACCGCGCTGCTCGGCGACAAGGGCGTGCCCCAGCCGCATCTGATCTACCTGCGACCGATTGCCGACGGGACGGTGAACTTCGTCCAGCGCAACTGGGATGACTGGGCAGCGCTCGGCATCGGCTTGTGCCGACTGCGCAACAAGGCTGGAGCAGCGATCAATTGTGCTGCATGGGATTTCAAGCAGCTATCGCCGATAACCGGTCCGGTTGCGCCACCCATCTACACTACGCCGCCGGCACCGGTGCCGGACGTCGAGCCGCTACCCGCCACTCGGGCGCAATGCCTGCGCGCCTGCACCAGAGAACAGAATCAATGCCGTGTTGATGGCGGTTCAACCGCCGCTTGCGGTCGTGCGGCGCAGTTTTGCAAGGCCGAGTGTCCGCAATTGTGAGAACTACGTATTGAGCAATTGATCGCCGGTTGCGTAAGCAAGCGCTTGCAGACCAGCTGTGCGCCGCATTCGCGGGCATAAACGATGCTGGCGGGTGCGACCGCCGCATGAGATGGTTTTGCGGCGAGGCTGCAAGGGATTTCCATGATGTTGCATGATGTGCCGGCGGCAGCGATCACGGCAATCGTCTATGGGGCCGGCGATGACGTCGATCCGTTGCTGCAACAGATCGCTGCGCATCTTTCGGTTCGCGGCGCGAAGTTGTGCGGCTTCGTCCAGCACAATCAACCGCTGGTCGCTCGCGGCCATTGTGACATGGTGCTGGAAGAACTCGCCAGCGGCGCCAGCATCGCGATCACGCAGGACCTGGGGGCCGGCGCGCGCGGCTGCCGGCTGGATGTCGGCGAGCTGCTGCGCGCGATGGCACTGGCCACGGCTGCGCTTGCCACCGGTCCTGATCTGCTGGTCATCAACCGCTTTGGCAAGACCGAGGCAGAAGGCGGCGGCGTGCGGCCGCTGATCGCCGATGCCGTCGAGCGTGGCATCCCGGTGCTGATTGCGGTGCCGTGGCGCAATATTGCCAGCTGGCGCGTCTTTGCCGGCGAACTGGCCGTCGAGTTTGGCTTTGGCGATCTGCCTGTCGATCCTGCCGCGGCGTGTCGACTGCTGGGTCTGGCACCACCGGCAGATCGACATCCGGCCGGCGTTGCATCCGCAACGTCGGAGCCTGCACCACCTTCTTGAACCCGGTGACTTAAGCCGTCCGGCGCGTAGCGAGCATCTCGGCTTCGAATTCGGCGATCGGTCGCGCGTGATGCGCCGCCTGGTTTTCGATCAGCGGGTCGGGCTTGGCCAGCCGGCGCAGGTCGGCAAGCAAAGTCAGCCGCACTTCGGCGCCGTTGACCGCGACGCCGTAGGGCCGCAACGTACCGAAGGCCCGCGACAGGTTTTCCGGCGTCATGCCGAGCAATGACGCCAGCACGCGCTTTTCATGCGGCAGTTCGAACGTGTCGCCGTTGGCACGCGCGTGGAGCTGCAGCAGATAATTGGCCAGACGCTCGACTCCGGTGCGCAGTTTCTGGTTCTTGATCGACCGCACCAGCCCGCGGTAGCAGCCCGAAAGTTCGCGTGCGATCGCAACGGCGAATGCCGCATCGTCAGCCATTCGCGCGCGGATTGCCGCGCCGGGAATCATCAGGATGTCGGAACGCTCGATCGTGCGCGCGCCCATCAGCGCTTCGGCATCGAGCACAACAGCAGCCAGAATGAAGGTTGATACCGGGCGCAGCACGGCCAGCACGGTTTCGCGGTCGTTCCACGTGCCCGAAAGTTCGACTTGCCCGTCGAGGAGCACGTAAAGAAAATCGACGGTGTCGCCTTCAAGCAGCAACTGCGTATTCGCGGGAAAGCGCTGCAGGAACGCCGACAGCGTAATGGCTTCAAAGCTCGCCGCGTCGAGATCGGCGAACATCGGCAATGCGCGCATCCGTTCCGCATCCCCTGGTCGCATCGCTAGATCCCTTTGATTGCGCCAAGCCGGCAACGCCAATCAAGCCGAGTGGTTGATATTTGTCAAGCGCACCTTTGCTGACCTGCAAACGCATCCATTGCAAAGCACCCGGTCGGACTTGTTTCACACGCTGCGGGCGACTCGCTTGACATTCATCAATCAACCCACTGGCCGCACCTCATAGGCGGGTAGCCGGAACCGACGGCGTCGTGCCGATGGTGGGCGCGAATGGATTGATCGCATGACCATAACCTCAGGCAGGTCTGCCGCGAACCCGACGCTCCCTGTTGCTGCGGCACCCGGCGCGACGATGGCGCTGGGCATGAGCACCGCGGCGTTCACAATATGCTTTGCCGCGTGGACGATCTTCTCGATCCTCGGCATCCAGATCCAGAAGGACCTCGGGCTGTCCGAAACGCAGTTCGGGCTGCTGGTGGCGACACCGATCCTGACCGGCTCGCTGATCCGGCTGGTGCTGGGCATGTGGACCGACCAGATCGGCGGCCGCCGTGTGCAGGTGCTGGTGATGGTCGCTGCCGCCGTGGCGACCTGGCTAATGACCTATGCCACCACCTACCCGCAATTCCTGCTGGCGGCGCTGGGCATCGGCATCGCTGGCGGCGGCTTTGCCGTGGGCGTCACCTATGTCTCCAAATTCTATCCGGTGTCGCGCCAAGGCACCGCGCTCGGCATTTTCGGCGCCGGCAACATCGGCGCGGCGGTGACCAAGTTCTTCGCACCGATGGTCATGCTGGCGCTGGGCTGGGAAGGCGTCGCGCGCGTCTGGGCGGCCGGGCTGGTGCTGATGGCGCTGGCCTTCTACGTCACCACCGCCGACGAGCCCGATCTGGCCGAACGCCGCGCCCGCGGTGCGCCGCCGCGCAGCTTTGCGGTGCAGTTCGCGCCGTTGCGCAATGTTCAGGTGCTGCGCTTTTCGCTGTACTACTTCTTCGTGTTCGGCGGGTTCGTGGCGCTGTCGCTGTGGCTGCCGCGCTATCTGATCGGCGCCTATGGCTTCGACCTCAAGACCGCCGGCATGGTCGCGGTCGCCTATTCAATTCCGGCGTCGCTGTTTCGCATCTATGGCGGCCATCTGGCGGATCAGGTCGGCGCCCGCAAGGTGATGTACTGGACGTTCCTGGTGTCGATCGCCACGACGTTCCTGCTGTCATATCCGCCGACCACCTATAGCGTTGACGGCATCAACGGCCCGATCAACTTCCGCATTGCCACCGGGCCATTGGCGTTCATCGTCATCGTCTTCGTGCTCGGCTTTTTCATGAGCCTCGGCAAGGCGGCGGTCTACAAGCACATTCCGGTTTACTACCCGGGCGATGTCGGTGCGGTCGGCGGGCTGGTCGGGATGATCGGCGGGCTGGGCGGCTTTGTCTTGCCGATCCTGTTCGGCGTGCTCAACGACCTGACGGGTATCTGGCAGAGCTGCTTCATGCTGCTGTTCCTGGTGGCGAGCGCCGCGCTGGTGTGGATGCACTTTGCAGTGCGCCAGATGGAGCGCGAGCATATGGGCACCGCGCTCGAGGAATTGCCGCAATTCCCCGAAATGCGCCCGATCCATACCGAGCAGGCCGCCGCCGCGCTGCGCCCGAGTCTGATTACCGACTGGCGCCCCGAGGAGCCGGCGTTCTGGGCCGCCGAAGGCCAGCGCATCGCGCGGCGCAACCTGTGGATTTCGGTGCCGGCGCTGTTCCTGTCGTTTGCGGTGTGGATGGTGTGGTCGATGGTCGTCGCCAAGCTCAAGCTGGTCGGCTTCGACTATACCACCAGCCAGTTGTTCTGGCTGGCGGCGCTGCCCGGCCTGTCGGGCGCGACGCTGCGGATTTTCTACAGCTTCATGGTGCCGGTGTTCGGCGGGCGGCTGTGGTCGACGCTGACGACCTGGTCGCTGCTCATCCCGGCACTCGGCATCGGCTTTGCCGTCCGCAACCCCGAAACGCCGTACTGGATCATGCTGGTTCTGGCGCTGTTGTGCGGACTGGGTGGCGGCAATTTCGCCTCGTCGATGTCGAACATCGGCTTCTTTTTCCCCAAGGCCGAAAAGGGCAAGGCGCTGGCACTCAACGCCGGGCTCGGCAACCTCGGGGTTTCGGCGATGCAGTTCATCGTGCCGCTGGTCATCACCGTCGGCGTCTTCGGCGCGCTCGGCGGTGCCGGTCGCCCGGCGAGCGACAGCCAGGAGCTGATGTACCTGCAGAACGCCGGCTTCATCTGGGTGCCGTTCATCATCGCCTCGGCGTTCGCCTGCTGGTTCGGGATGAACGATCTGGCGTCGGCCAAGGCCTCGTTCGCCGAACAGTCGATCATTTTCCAGCGCAAGCACAACTGGATCATGTGCTGGCTGTATACCGGCACCTTCGGCTCATTCATCGGCTTTTCGGCGGCTTTCCCGCTGCTGACGAAGATCCTGTTCCCCGATGTCAACGCGCTCAAGATCGCCTTCATCGGGCCGCTGGTCGGCGCGCTGTCGCGGTCGTTCACCGGCGGCATTGCCGATCGCTTCGGCGGCGCACGGGTGACGATCTGGGTGTTCGTGCTGATGATGGCGGGCACGGCGGGGCTGCTCTACGTGCTCGGCGCCAAGGACCAGAGCTGGGCATTTGCGGCGTTCTTCGGCTGCTTCCTGCTGCTGTTCTTTGCGACAGGCGTCGGCAATGCCTCGACCTTCCAGATGATCCCGGCGATCATGCGGCTCGAAATTGCCCGGCTCGAACCAGGCTTGACGCCGGCCCAGCAGCGCCAGCAGGCTGAAAAGGAAAGCGCCGCAATCACCGGCTTCACCTCGGCGATTGCCGCCTATGGCGCGTTCTTCATCCCCAAAAGCTTCGGCTTTTCGATCGACCTGAGCGGCGGCGCCAACGGCGCGCTGTGGGGCTTCCTCGGGTTCTACGTCTCCTGCCTGGCGATCACCTGGTTTGTCTATGCACGCCCCGGCGGGCTGCTCCACGCCGCCGAACGCACGCCGCGCCTGCAACCGGCCCAATAAGGAATATCCGATGAGCCACGTCCTCGACCGGCTGACCTTCTTCCGTCGCAAGTCCGAACCGTTTTCCGACGGCCACGGCGCGATGAACAACTATGATCGCAAATGGGAGGACGCCTACCGCAGCCGCTGGCAGCACGACAAGATCGTGCGCTCGACGCACGGCGTCAATTGCACCGGGTCTTGCTCGTGGAAGATCTACGTCAAGGGCGGCATCGTCACCTGGGAAACCCAGCAGACCGACTATCCGCGCACCCGCCCCGACCTGCCCAACCACGAACCGCGCGGCTGCGCCCGCGGCGCGTCGTACAGCTGGTATCTCTATTCGGCCAACCGCGTGAAGTATCCGCTGATCCGTGGCCGGCTGGTCAAGCTGTGGCGCGAGGCGCGCGCAACTATGGCGCCGGTCGCGGCCTGGGCGTCGATCGTCGGTGACGAAGCCAAGCGCAGTTCATACACCAGGCGTCGCGGCGGCGGCGGCTTCGTTCGCGTCGGCTGGGACGAAGCCAACGAGATCATCGCGGCGGCCAACGCCCACACCGTCAAGCGCTGGGGCCCCGACCGGGTGTTCGGCTTCTCGCCGATCCCGGCGATGTCGATGATTTCCTATGCGGCCGGCGCGCGCTATCTGCAGCTGCTCGGCGGCGTCTGCGGGTCATTCTACGACTGGTATTGCGACCTGCCGCCGGCCAGTCCGCAAACCTGG
>CALDHQ010000077.1 GCA_937894055.1 uncultured Polymorphobacter sp. | reverse complement strand
CGTCCGACCCTCAGATTCGTAGTCTGATGCTCTATCCAGCTGAGCTACGGGCGCGAGATGGCGGCTGATAGAGGGTCATGGCGGCTGATGCAAGCCCCTGCTTGCAGCTAATTGCACCGGGGTCTAGGAACCTGCCGATGCGAAGCCTGATAATCGTTGCGCTGATCGCGCTCCCCGCCTGTGCACAGTCGAAAGACAAATGGCCGAGCCTGGCACCGCGCGCTATCGAATCGGCGACCCCCGGCAGCGCCGCACCCGCGCAACCCGCGACCGTATCCTCACCCGCCGCCGCCGTCATCGACGCCAATGCCCGGCTGACCGTCATCGGCCGCGAGGTCGACACGCTCGAAACGCGCTGGACCCTGCAGGCCAAAGCCACCACCGCCGCAGTCGCCGCCGCCAAGGGCAGCGCGCCGAGCAGCGAGGTCTGGTCGACAGCGCAGCTCGAACTCACCCGCCTCAACCAGCTCGGCAACCAGATCGACGACATGCGCGTCCGCCTCGACCGCATCGCCGGGGATTTGGCGGTCGCCGCGAACGGTGGTGCCGATGCGCGCGCTGCGATTGCCGCGACCGGCGCGATGATCGCGCGTGTGCAGGCGCTGAGTGCGCAGCATACTGCGGCGTTCCGGGCGGCGGATGCGGCGTTGCCGCGGTAGGTTCAAGGGCAGACAGATAGAATAACACCACCCCGCTCATCCCGAGCGAAGTCGAGGGACGCGCGACGGCCTCGGCTTGTCCCTCGACTTCGCTCGGGATGAGCGGGTTTGGGTATGGTTCAACGCACGACAGAGGCTGCCGCGCTACCCAAACACCCCGCGCCGCGTCGCCCGCGCCACCAGATCTGCCGCCAGCGTGCCGAGCACCGCCAGCGTCACCGCATCGACCGGCGGCGTCCCCGGCGCAGCGGTCGATAGTGCGAAAATCGAATCGCCGTCGAACGGCGTGTGGATCGGTCGCACCGCGCGCGCCAGTCCGTCCTGCGCCATCACCGCGATGCGCTGCGCCTGGGCGCGGGTCAGCGGCGCGTCGGTGGCGAAGGCGCCGATGCAGGTGTTGGCCTGCGCCACGAGCCCGCGGTTGCGGTCGTATTTGGGCAGCGGCACGGCGCCTTCGGGCGGCGCGCCGGCATAGACTTCACCGAAGCTGTTGACCGCGACCAGCGCACCGAGCGTGTAGCCGTTCCAGCGCAGCGCCACCGAGCCGATGCCGCCCGGCCGGCTGCCGGCGGTGGCGCCGAAGCCCGCACCGACCGGCCCGCTGTCGTCATTGCCCAGCGCCGCGAGTGCCACCAACCCAAGCGCCGGATAGGGGTTCGCGGCCCAGGCCTTGTCGCCGCCGTTGTTGAGGTCGAACAGTCCGGCGGCGGGCACCACGGGCACCGCGCGCGCGCCGGCGGCAAGCCCGACGCCGCGCTGCGACAGTTCGAACACCACCGCGTCGGACGCCGCCAGCCCGAACACCGAGCCGCCCGAAAATACCAGCCCATGGACGCGCTCGACGAGGTTGTGCGGTGACAGCGCCTCGGTCTCGCGCGTGCACGGGCCACCGCCGCGGACATCGACGGCCATGATGACGGGGGCATCCGGCACGATGACGGTGGTGCCGCTGCGGACGCCCGCGTCGTGCGCATGGCCGACGGCAATACCGGGGACATCGCTGAACCGGTCAGTGGGTGACGGTTCGGGAGGTGGAAAGCTGCTCATCCGCGCCATCGTGCCGTAGTGTGCGCGCGAATGCCACGCTCATCTGCACGCAACAATGTGCAACTATCGGCGCTGTCGCGCATTTGCGAAGCAGTATAGAGTAGCGACAGTTTCGAGGAGACGAGCATGGCGACCGCGCACATCAACCGGATTGGCACCGCCGTCCCGCCGCATGACGTCCATGAGCCGTTCGTGCGTTTCGTCGAAGGCTTCATGACCGAGCGCCGCGACCAGATGATCTTCAAGCGCATGGTCAGCCGGTCGGGCATCGAGCGGCGGTTTTCGTATTTCGAACCCGTCACCGACCCCGACGGCTTCGTCGCCGATACCGAGGGCTTCTACACGCCGGGCAATTTCCCCGGCACCGCCGCACGCATGGCGCGGTTTGAAAAGACCGGGCCGCAACTGGCGATGCAGGCGCTCGACGCGCTCAACCTCGACGGCGAGCGCGAGCGCATCACGCATCTGGTAGTCGCGTCGTGCACCGGCCATATCGCGCCGGGCATCGACCAGCTCATCGTCAAGGCCGCCGGGCTCAACCCCGGCGTCGAGCGCACCGCGGTGGGCTTCATGGGCTGCTATGCCGCGGTCAATTCGCTGCGGCTGGCGCATCATTTCGTGCGTTCGGAGCCGCATGCGCGCGTGCTCGTCGTCAATCTTGAACTGTGCACGCTGCACTTCCAGCAGACCGGCAACATCGAGCAGATCCTGTCGATGCTGCTGTTCGGTGACGGCTGCTCGGCGACGCTGGTGACAGCCGACGAAACCGGCATCGCGCTCAAGGATTTCCGCGCCACCACCATCGAGGATTCGAACGAGGCGATCACCTGGCGCATCGGCGACCAGGGCTTCGACATGCATCTGTCGGGCGAGGTCCCGGGCCGCATCCAGCGCGCGCTGAAGTTCGAGAACGAGCGCAACGACGATACCGGACTGCTGCGCGGGCTGCGGCCGGCGGACTATGACGTCTGGGCGGTGCACGCCGGCGGCCGCACCATCCTCGACGCGGTGGAGACCGGCTTCGAGCTGGCGCCCGATACGCTGAACTGGTCGCGCGGCGTGCTGCGCGACTTCGGCAACATGTCTTCCGCCACGCTGATGTTCGTGCTGCAGCGCATCCTCGCCGCGTCGGGCACCACCGTCAAAAAGGCCGCCGACGGCTTCGCGGTGGCGTTCGGCCCGGGGCTGGCGGCCGAGAGTTTCCGGTTCAAGATGGTCGGCTGAGGTGCCAACGCGCGCGCCTTCCCCTCTCCCCTCGCGGGAGAGGGCGACTCGCGCGCCAGCGCGGCGGGGTGAGGGGGATCCCTGCGGAATCGACGGTGGCCGAAGCACCCCTCACCCCGGGCCGCGCGAAGGTGCGCGTCTCTCGCCCTCTCCCGCAAGGGGAGAGGGGGAGCTATCCCAGCAGATCGCCCTGCGCGCCGGGCTGGTGCGAGGTGCGGGTTTCGACGCGTGCGGCCTTGCGGTTGATGCCGGCGAGCGGCGGCAGGCGCGGCGGGTTGTTGTGGAACAGGTCGGCGGGGGTGACGATCTGGATGCGGTCGAAGGTGCCGAACGCGCAGGTGTATTTGCCGGCGCTGGCGGCCTCGACCTTCATCGGGCCGGTGGGTTCATACGCCGACAGGAACAGCGCGAGGTCGTAGTTCTCGCGCTCCATGACGCCGCGCAGGTCGCGGATCATCGCGACGCCGATGTTGGTGCCGGCCTTGACCGAAATCACGCCGGGCAGCGCCGCGCCTTTCTGGTCGCCGAAGAAATAGAAATGGCCGTCGACGCCCTTGTCGGCGCCCTTGCGGCCGCCGTCGAGCGGATAGCCGCCGACCTTGAGGCAGAACCAGTTCTGGAACTCGTGTGGTTTGTCGGCGGCGAGGCGCAGCGCGCTGTCCTTGTCGGCGGGGACGCCGATGGTGGCGAAGTCGATCCCCGGATAGCCTTCGCGCAGCCGCTTTTCGATCAGCCCGATGGACAGGTGGGTGATGTCGATGCCGATC
>CALDHQ010000076.1 GCA_937894055.1 uncultured Polymorphobacter sp. | reverse complement strand
TTGCTTGCTGCTGTTGGCGTGGCTGCAGTCCACCATCAACGAGGTGGGTAGCTTGGCTTTGGCCAGCTCTTCGCAAGCAGCGGTCACGCTGGCTGCGTCGTAGTTCGGCGTTTTGCCGCCGCGCAAAATCACGTGGCAATCTTTATTGCCCTTGGTTTGCACAATCGCCACTTGGCCGTTTTTGTGCACCGACAAGAAGTGGTGCGCACCCGCAGCGGCTTGGATCGCGTCGGTGGCAATTTTGATGTTGCCATCAGTGCCGTTCTTGAAACCGATGGGCGCCGAAATACCTGAGGCCAATTCGCGGTGCACTTGGCTCTCTGTCGTGCGCGCACCAATCGCGCCCCACGAAATCAAGTCGCCAATGTATTGCGGGCTGATGGCATCCAAGAACTCGCTACCTGCAGGCAAACCGAGGCGGTTGATTTCAATCAACAACTGGCGTGCGATGCGCAAGCCTTCGTCGATGCGGTAGCTTTCATCCAAGTACGGGTCGTTGATCAAGCCCTTCCAGCCCACGGTCGTGCGTGGTTTTTCGAAGTACACGCGCATCACGATTTCCAAGGTGTCGGCGTACTTGTCGCGCAAGGGTTGTAAACGACGCGCGTAGTCAATCGCAGCAGCGGGGTCGTGGATCGAGCATGGGCCCACCGCCACCAGCAGGCGGTCCAGCGCGTCCAGGTAAGGCGCGAGTTGTGTGATCTGCGAGCCGATATGGCAATCGATGCCCGCCACCCGCAGGCCGGGCAGCTCGGCGGGCAAGGGCTGGGTGGCGGCGCCGGGTTATGGCTGGCGCAGCATGGTGCCGGCATCGAGGGTGCGGCGCTGCTGATGGCGGCGATTATTCTGGTCGCGGCTCTGCCGCTGCGGCGTGTGCGGCTGCCGGTGCGCGCCGCCGGGCTCAAGCTCGGCACGCAGTTCCGCGCGCTCGGGCGCACTCTGCTCGAAATCGTCCGGACGCGTAAAGGCAGCTTGGCGCTGATGCTGTCGATGACCCCGGTCGGGCTCGCCGCGTCGGCGAATTTGTGGAGCGCCGTCGCCGATGACTGGGGCGCATCGGCGGATCTGGTGGCACTGACTACCGGCGCGCTCGGCGGCGTCGCCAGCATCCCCGGCGCGCTGGTCGGCGGCTATCTCGCCGACCGCTATCCGCGCCGCGCGGTGTTTATCGGTTGCGGCTTCATCAGCACCATCGGGTTGCTGGTCATGGCACTGGCACCGCACACGCCGGGCTGGTTCGGCACGATGGTGCTGGTCAACGCCATGCTGACGGGTGCGGCCTGGGCCGCGGTCGGCGCGGTGTGCTTCGAATGCCTCGGCAGCGTCGGCGCGGCGACCATGGGCGCGGCATTCTCGAGTGCCGCCAACCTGCCGGTGCCGGTGGTGACGATGATCGTCGGTGCGGTGCAGACGCGCTACGGATCAACCACGATGCTGCTCGCCGAAGCCGGCATCGGTATCGCCAGCCTTGCGCTGGCGTGCGGGGTAATCTGGCTGTCGCGGCCGGCACCGCGCATCAATCCCCACCCCGTAACTTGACATTCGGCACTGTCACGTCCATATGCCGCCTTGCGTAAGCGTGGCCAAGGTGCCGCTGCTCGAACGATGTGCGTGATCAGGCGAAACCGCCTCGACATCGTTCTCATGCGCACTCCCCACCCGGGCTGCCCTTATCATGCGGGTCGTCGAAAAGACCCCCCGCGACCTCCGCACGATTCCGTGCAGGCGTCGCATGTGCATTTTGCACGCGACCAGAAAGTACCAAATTGACTCAATTTTCCGATTTCGGCCTCGCCGAACCGATTGCCAAAGCGCTTGCCGCCGAAGGCTATCACACCCCGACGCCGATTCAGGCGCAGGCCATCCCGTCCGTGATGACCGGCCGCGACCTGTGCGGCATCGCGCAGACCGGCACCGGCAAGACCGCAGCGTTCGCGCTGCCGACGCTGCACCGTCTGTCGCTGCAGCCCAAGTCGCCGACGCGCGGCTCGGTGCGCTGCCTCGTGCTCGCGCCAACGCGTGAACTCGCCAGCCAGATCGCCGACAGCTTCCGCGCCTATGGCCGCTTCATGCGGCTGTCGGTCAACGTCGTGTTCGGCGGCGTGCCAATCAACAAGCAGATCCGCGATGCCGGCCACGGCGTCGACATCATGGTGGCAACGCCGGGCCGGCTGATCGATCTCATCGATCGCGGTGCTGTCGACCTGCGCAAGGTCGAAGTGCTGGTGCTCGACGAAGCCGACCAGATGCTCGACCTCGGCTTCATCCACGCGTTGAAGCGCATCGTGCAGATCCTGCCGAAGTCGCGCCAGACGCTGTTCTTCTCGGCCACCATGCCGCGCACCATCGAAGACCTCGCCAGCCGCTTCCTGACCGATCCGGTCAAGGTTTCGGTCAAGCCGGCGGCCACCACCGCCGAGCGCGTCGAGCAATGGGTGTGCTTCGTCAACCAGTCCGAAAAGCCGGCGCTGCTGCAAAGCGTGCTGCGCGGTGAAGGCGTCGAACGTTCGCTGGTGTTCACCCGCACCAAGCACGGCGCCGACCGCGTCGTCCGCCAGCTCGGTAATGCCGGCATCGTCGCCGAGGCGATCCACGGCAACAAGAGCCAGGGCCAGCGCGAGCGCGCGCTCGATGCGTTCAAGCGCGGCAACTGCAAGGTGCTCGTCGCCACCGACATCGCCGCCCGCGGCATCGATGTCGACGGCGTCAGCCACGTCATCAACTATGAACTGCCGAACGTTCCCGAAAGCTATGTCCACCGCATCGGCCGCACGGCGCGCGCCGGGGCCACCGGCCAGGCGATCGCGTTCTGCGCTGACGAT
>CALDHQ010000075.1 GCA_937894055.1 uncultured Polymorphobacter sp. | reverse complement strand
CGCGGCGCCGGTGCATAGCGAATTGTTCGACCTCGATGCCTAAGCCGCGATGGGCCATATCGAACTCAGCCGCGCCAATGACCTCGTCGTCATCTGCCCCGCCACCGCCAACCTGCTGGCGCGCATGGCGGCAGGGCTGGCCGACGATCTCGCCACGACATTGCTGCTCGCCACCGACAAGCCAGTGCTCGCGGTTCCCGCGATGAACGTCCGCATGTGGCAGCACGCTGCGACCGTGGCGAACGTTGCGACGCTACGCAGCCGCGGCGTGACGGTGGTCGATCCCGACGACGGCGCGATGGCGTGCGGCGAATTCGGCCCGGGCCGCCTCCCCGAAATCGACCGCATCATGGCAGCTATTGCAGCCGCATTGGGCGACACACCGCAGCCGCTGGCGGGCAAGCACATCCTCGTCACCGCCGGTCCGACGCACGAGCCGATCGACCCGGTGCGCTACATCGCCAACCGTTCGTCGGGCAAGCAGGGCTTCGCGATTGCCGGCGCACTTGCCGCGCTCGGCGCCCGCGTCACGTTGGTCGCCGGGCCGGTCAACTTACCGACCCCGCGCGGCGTCACCCGCGTTGATGTCGAAACCGCGCGCCAGATGGCCGCCGCCACGCTTGCCGCACTGCCCGCCGACGCCGGCGTGTTCGTCGCTGCCGTCGCCGACTGGCACGTCGCCGCGACGGGCGAGAAGATCAAGAAGACCGCCGGCGCACCGCCACCGGCGCTGGCGCTCGTCGAAAACCCCGACATTCTGGCGACCGTCGCGGCCCATGCGCAACGCCCGGCGCTAGTCGTAGGCTTCGCCGCCGAAACGCAATCGACCGTCGAACATGCGGTCGCCAAGCGCCTGCGCAAAGCCGCCGACTGGATCGTCGCCAATGACGTATCGGGCGACGTGATGGGCGGCGATGCCAACACCGTGCACCTCATCACCGCCGCCGGCATCGAGGACTGGCCGACCTTGCCCAAGGCCCAGGTCGCCGCGCGGCTGGCACAAAGGATTGCCGATGAGCTCGCCTGACGTCGAAATCCTGCTCGAACGCATGGCGCACGCCGACGGCCTGCCGCTGCCGGCCTATGCGACCGACGGCGCCGCCGGCATGGACGTCTGCGCGGCGGTCGATAGCGACCTCGTGCTCGCGCCGGGCATGCGCGCCGCGGTGCCGACGGGCCTGCGCATCGCCATTCCCGCCGGCTTCGAAGTCCAGGTGCGGCCGCGGTCGGGGCTGGCGATCAACCACGGCGTCACCGTCGTCAACGCGCCCGGCACCATCGACAGCGACTATCGCGGCGAATGCAAGGTGCTGCTCGTCAACCTCGGTGCGGAAGCTTTCACGATCACGCGCGGCATGCGCATCGCGCAGTTCGTCGTCGCACCCGTCACGCGCGGCCGCTGGCGCGAAGCCGCGCTCGACGACACGGCACGCGGGTCAGGCGGCTTCGGTTCGACCGGCACCGCATGAGCGAACTGACCGACGACCAGCTCGACCGCTACGCGCGGCACATCATCCTCAAGGAAATCGGCGGCGCCGGGCAGCTCAAGCTGCGCGTCAGCCGCGTCGCCATCGTCGGTGCCGGTGGCCTTGGGTCACCCTGCATCCAGTATCTCGCCGCCGCCGGCGTCGGCCAGCTGACGATCATCGACGATGACAGCGTGGCGCTGTCGAACCTGCAGCGCCAGCTGCTGTTCGGCACCGATGACGTCGGCCGCGCCAAGACCGATGCCGCCGCCGAAGCGGTGGCGCGCCTCAACCCCGATGTCTCGGTCACCCGCCAGCACGTCCGGCTGACCCCCGAAAACGCCACGGCTCTGCTCGCCGAACATGACGTCGTCGCCGACGGCTCGGACTCGTTCGCGACGCGCCTCGCCGTCGCCGACGCCGCACACGCGCT
Organism: uncultured Polymorphobacter sp.; assembly: GCA_937894055.1. Lineage (GTDB taxonomy): Bacteria > Pseudomonadota > Alphaproteobacteria > Sphingomonadales > Sphingomonadaceae > Polymorphobacter_A. The sequence goes on along the minus strand of CALDHQ010000075.1, from coordinate 1,823 downwards.
GCGCATCCCGCTGGTCTCGGCCGCCGTCGGGCCGTTCGAAGGCCAGCTCGCCACCTTCCGCGGCTGGCAATCCGACCTGCCGTGCTACCGCTGCTACGTCGGCGCCGCCACCGACCGCGCCGGCGAAAGCTGCGCCGACCAGGGCATCATCGGCGCGCTCGCCGGCGTCATCGGCGCGATGCAGGCGCTCGAAGTCATCCGCGAACTCACCGGCTTCGGCACCTCGCTCGCCGGGCGACTGCTGCTCTACGACGCGCTCGCCGCACGCATGCGCACGCTGCGCCTGCCCAAGGACCCCGGCTGCCCCGGCTGCGGCAATCAAGGAACTGACCTATGAGCGCGCTCGCCATCATCGTCACCGAACCCGACCGCATCGATGCCGCGCTCCGCCTCGCCGCCGCCGCCGCCGCACTGTCGCGCCCCGTCGCAATGCTGTTCGACGGCAACGCCGTCACCAGTCTGCGCCACGGCGTCGCGCCGCAACTGCTCGGCGATGCGATGGCACTCGGCGTCCGCGTCACCGCCTGCCAGACCGGCCTCGCCGCCGCCGGCATGCACGCCGACGCACTCGCCAGCGGTGTCGATACCGGCGGCATGGTCGGGTTTCTGGCCGAACAGGCAGGCGCGCAAGTGGTTTTGGCCTGAAGAGCCTCCGGCGGGCAGGGGTGACCCCTGCACCCAGTTATTAGCACCAAGTCATTCCCGCGCAGGCGGGAATCCACCTTGAACGGCGTCACATGGATTCCCGCCTGCGCGGGAATGACTTGGCTCTGAAACTTTTGGGTGCAGGCCTCAGGCCTGCCCGCCGGAGGCCCTTCCTGTTCACTTCATTGAAATCCACTCCGCGTTAAACGCATCGCTTGTTGGCGCGGCAATTCGCGCCTAATCCGGCTGGGACTTATATGCCGCCCAAATCCTCCCGCCCCGCACCCAAAGCGCCGCCGCGTCGCCGCGCCGGCGGCTTTTTCGGCGGGTTGCTGCGTTTCGTACTGCTGGTGACGCTGCTCGGGTTGATAGGGCTGGGGGTTGCGGTGGCGATGACGATGGCGTCGCTGCCGGGTTTTGACGAATTGATGGCATCGCCCAACGGGCAAAGCGTGGAGATTCGCGGCGCCGATGACAGTGTTATTGCCGCGCTGGGGCCGTCGTACGGGCAGTGGCTGCCGTACAAGCAGATTCCGGCGACGATGACTGCGGCGATGATTTCGGTCGAGGACCGGCGGTTTTACAGCCACCCCGGCGTTGATCCGATCGGCATTGCGCGTTCGGTGGTGGTCAATGCGCGCGCCGGCTCGAACGTCCAGGGTGCCTCGACGATCACCCAGCAGCTGGCGCGCAACATCTTCCTGACGTCGAACAAGAGCTATAGCCGCAAGCTGCGCGAGGTCGTGCTGGCCCTCGCCATCGAGCGCAAGTTCACCAAGAATGCCATCCTCGAACTCTATCTCAACCGAGTCTATTTCGGTGGCGGCGCCTATGGCATCGACGCCGCGAGCCGCAAGTTTTTCGGCCACAGCGCCGCGACGCTGAGCCTTGAGGAAGCCGCGATCATCGCCGGGCTGGTCAAGGCGCCGAGCCGCTATGCACCGTCGGCTGATCCCGTACGCGCCAAGTCGCGCGCTGCCACGGTCATCGCGACGATGGCCGACAGCGGCGCGATTTCGCCCGAGCAGGCGGCAGCCGCCAACATCGATACGCTGCGCTTTGCGCCGCAGGAGCGCACCTCGGGCGTGCGCTATTATACCGACTGGGTACTGAGCCAGGTCGAGGAACTGACCGACGAATCGGTCGCTTCGCTGACGGTGTCGACAACGCTCGATCCG
>CALDHQ010000074.1 GCA_937894055.1 uncultured Polymorphobacter sp. | reverse complement strand
AGATGCCGTTGAGATAGTAGCGCGTTTCCTCGGTCGAGATCGCAAAGCGCGTCTTGTCGATGATCTGGCGCAGCGTCGCGGCGGGCAGGCTGAAGCTCGACGGCAGGTCGGTTTCGGCAATCACCGGAAAATCATCGCGCGGCAGCGTCGCCAGGCTGAAGCGGGCACGGCCGGCAACGACGGTCATCTTTTCATTGGCGACGGCGAGTTCGACCTGCGCGCCTTCGGGCAGCTTGCGCGCGATATCGAACAGCGTGTGCGCGCTGACCGTGGTGGCGCCGGGGGTGTCGACGTGCGCGGCGACGGTTTCGACGACCTGCATGTCGAGGTCGGTCGCCATCAGCCGCAGCCCGCCGTCCTTGGCCTCGATCAGCACGTTCGACAGGATCGGGATGGTGTTGCGGCGCTCGACCACCGACTGGACGTGCGCGAGGCACTTGAGCAGCGTTGCGCGTTCGACGGTCGCTTTCATTCTCTACCCTTAACTAACAGCCCCATGCGTTACCCGCGACTATAGCGCAGGCGGCAGTCTAATCCAGTGCCTGCGCGACACGATTCGCGGCAAATCGTGCGCACGGGCGCGGGTCAGTCGATATAGTGCGCGGTCGTCTTGGCGCGGACGTCGGCGGCGCTGACGCCGGGCGCGGTTTCGATCAGCTTGAACGGCGAGCCCTTGCGGTCGGGCCGCGCGAACACCGCGAGATCGGTGATGATCATGTCCACCGCGTTCTTGCCGGTCAGCGGCAGCGTGCACGCCGGGCAGAACTTCGAACCACCGGCCTTGTCGTTGTGCTCCATCAGCACGATGATGCGGCGCGCGCCGGCGACGAGGTCCATCGCGCCGCCCATGCCCTTGACCATCTTGCCCGGCACCATCCAGTTTGCCAGATCGCCGTTCTCGGCGACTTCCATCGCGCCGAGGATGGACAAGTCCATATGGCCGCCGCGGATCATCGCGAAGCTGTCGGCCGAGCTGAAATAGCTGGTGCGGTCGAGCTCGGTAATCGTCTGCTTGCCAGCGTTGATCAGGTCGGCGTCGATTTCAT
>CALDHQ010000073.1 GCA_937894055.1 uncultured Polymorphobacter sp. | reverse complement strand
CCCGCTCATCCCGAGCGAAGTCGAGGGATTGGACCAACCGTCGGCGTGTCCCTCGACTTCGCTCGGGATGAGCGGGGCTAGTTTGTTCAAACTCGCAAGACCACCCGCCCGCTACTTGATCCGCTTGACCTTGAACGCCCGGTGCTGGCGGACCAATTCGGCCTGGTAACTGCCCATCGCGGCAACGGTAATGACCACCGCGTCGCCGGTACGGACCGGCGGCAATGCCACCCCCGTCGTCTGCCGCCACAGCTGGCCGTTGTCGAGCACCAGCACCGCCATGCCGTCGCTGGCGGTCAGCACTTCGCTGACCTTGGCATCGACGCGGGTGATCGTGCTGGCCGGCACCTGGCCGCGCGCCAGCCGCTCGCTGCCGAACGCGGCCTGTTTCGCGGCTTCGTCGGCCTTGGCCTGCTCGGCGGCGAGCACGGCCATTTCGGCCTCGCGCTGCTGCGTCGCCGCCTTGGCTTCGGCTGAAATCGTCGCCACCGCACTGTCATAACAGGCCAGACGCTTGGTATTGTTGGCCTCGCGCGCGCAGTTGACCAGCGTATCGTCGAGACCCGCCGCATGCGTCGGCAGCGCCGCGCCAAGGGCAAATCCCAACGCCAAAATCAGCACGCGGGCACGGTTCATCTGCGACTCCTGCATCTCATCAACTGCGGCATTCGCGCAGCACGCGGCGAAACCTAGACCAGCCCCGCGCGCACGTCACGCATCGAAATCTGCCGGTAAATGTTGACTCGGGAAGTGTTGTATAGCAATAGGACAGCATGTGGCAGGATGATCGACCCATTTACCTCCAGATTCGCGACATCATCGTCGTGCGCATTCTGGATAACGTCCACGGCGACGGGCCGTTGCCTTCGGTGCGCGCACTCGCCGCCGAGCTCGATGTCAACCCGCTGACGGTCGCCAAGGCCTATCAGGAACTCCAGCTCGCCGGGCTGGTCGTCGCCAAAAAGGGCGTCGGCCTGTACGTCGAACAGGGCGCCCGCGCCGCGCTGCTCAAATCCGAGCGCGCCGCCTTCCTCGAAACCGAATGGCCGCGCATCAAGCGCCGCATCGCGCAACTCGGGCTCGCCCCCGAAGACCTGTTCGCACAAGCCTGACGGCGGGCCTCAGGCCCCCAGTGCAGCTTCGTCGATCGCGTAAAACAACCCGGAACCGCGCGTGATCGGCCCGAGCAGCGCCGTCGCCGGCGGCATCAGCTGTTCGGCAAAGAACCGCGCCGTCGCGATCTTGGCGCGCAGGAACGCCGCATCGCCCTCGCCTGCCGCCAGCCGCTGCGACGCCACCGCCGCCTGCTTCGCCAGCAGGTAACCACCGACAGTCACGCCGAACAGCCGTAAATACGGCGTCGCGCCCGCAGCCGTATCGGCCAACG
>CALDHQ010000072.1 GCA_937894055.1 uncultured Polymorphobacter sp. | reverse complement strand
CTGCCAACTCGGACCGGTGTACCACGCGCTGGGGCGTGGTGTTGAAACGGGCATCGTCGGCCCATACCGGCTGGCCAACCACCTGGCAGAGCGCCGCAAACTGCTTGTTGTTGGCCACGGCGATGAGGATCTTGCCGTCGGCGCAATCGAAGTCGCCGTACGGCGCCGTCAGTTGTGAGCTGAGGCCTGAGCGCACCGGCAATTGCCCGCCCACCAGGTAGCCCATGGCCATGGCCGAGATGGCGGCCACCTGGGCATCGAGCAGGGACAGGTCGATGTGCTGACCGCGGCCCGACACGGTGTCGCGGTGGTGCAGGGCGGCCAATATGCCGATGGTGGCGTACAGGCCGGTGGTGATGTCGGACACCGGGTAACCCGCGCGCTGCGGGCCGGCGCCGGGGGCCGCGACGAACAGCCGGACCTTGGTCACGCTGTCGGCGGGCACGCGCACGCGCATTGCCGACGTTGCCGTCGCGCGGCTGCCGGTTTCGTCCCACGCCACGGCGCCGGGAAGTCCCGAAATCGCCAGCGTGACGACGCGCGGCCGGGTTTCCATGTTGCGGATCTTGACGGTGTAGTTGTTGCGGACCTCGCCGTCCGAAAGCTGGACGAACGCCGGGTTGCGGGCATGCTGCGCGCTGATATCGAGCCGCGTGCGCTGGCCGAGCGTGAACAGCATGGCAGCACCAATCGACGCCCAGATGGTGAAATAGATGATCGTCCGCGGCCGCAGCAGCGTCTTGAGCACCGGCGGCGCGACACCGCCGGCCTTTTCGATGACGGCATCTTCGAGCGTCGCATAGTCGATCAGCCCGCGCGGCCGGCCGATCTGGTCCATGACCTTGTCGCAGGCATCAATACAAAGCGCACAGGTGATGCAGCCGATTTGCGGCCCTTCGCGAATGTCGATGCCGGTCGGGCACACCGCGACGCACTGGTCGCAATCGATGCAGTCGCCGAGCTTGCCGTCGAAGCTGGCTTCGGTAGCCGCAGCTTTTTTGAGGCCCTGCGTGCGCGGTTCGCCGCGCCAGTCCTTGTAGGTGACGATCAGCGATTTTTCGTCGAGCATCGCGGTCTGGATGCGCGGCCACGGGCACATGTAGATGCACACCTGTTCGCGCATGAAGCCGCCGAAGATGAACGTCGTCGCGGTCAGCACGCCGACGGTCGCATAGGCGACGGTAGGTGCATCGCCGTGGACGAAGTCACGCAGCAAGGTCGGGGCATCGGCGAAGTAGAAAATCCACGCACCGCCCGTCGAGATCGCGATCAGCAGCCAGATGCTGTATTTGGCCGCGCGGCGCGTCGTCTTGGCGGCGGTCCACGGCGCGTTCGCCAAGCGGATCTGCGCGTTGCGGTCACCGTCGATCCAGCGTTCGACATGCTGGAACAGGTCGGTCCACACCGTCTGCGGGCAGGCATAGCCGCACCACGCGCGGCCGACCGCCGAGGTGACGAGGAACAGCCCGATGCCCGCCATCACCAGCATGCCCGCGACGTAGTAGAATTCGTGCGGCCAGATTTCGATGGCGAACATGTAGAAGCGCCGGTGCGCCAGATCGACCAGCACCGCCTGATTGGGCGCATAGGGCCCACGGTCCCAGCGCAGCCACGGCGTGACATAGTAGATCGTCAGCGTGACGATCATGATCGCCCATTTCAGCCGCCGGTAAAAGCCATCGACCGCCTTGGGATAGACGCCTTTGCGCTTTTGATAGAGCGGGCTGTTCGGGCTGGTGAGGTCGCTAAGGCTGGACATTGGGAGATACCGTTGCAGCGTCGGCAGGTGCTGCAGCCGGCGCCCCCCCGGGCGCAGCCGGGGTTACCGGAGCAGCGACGGTCGCAGCGACCTGTGGCGCCGCCTCACCACCACCGAGCGAATAGACATAGGCCGCGAGCATCTTGATCGTCACCGGATCGAGACGGCTGTTCCAGCGCGGCATGACCCCGCCGCGGCTGTAGGTGATGGTCCGGCGCAAGGTCGCCGCGTCACCGCCATAGAGCCAGATGCTGTCGGTCAGCTTGGGCGCGCCGACAGTGCGGCCACCCTGCCCCTGCGGGCCGTGGCAGACGACGCAGTTGGCGGCAAACAGTGCCGCGCCGCGCGCCGAGGCGGCATCGGGCTTTTGCTGCCCCGAAATCGTCCGGACATAGGCGACCAGGCTGTTGATTTCGGCCGGGTTCAGGATTTCGCCGAACACCGGCATCGCCGAGATGCGGGTTTCGTCATGGTCGGGATTGCGGATACCATGCGTCAGCGTTGTCTGGATCGTCGCCAGATCGCCGCCCCACAGCCAGTCATCGTCGTTGAGGTTGGGATAGCCCTTCGAGCCGGCAGCCCCCGAACCGTGGCACTGCACGCAATGCACCTTGAACGCGGCGCGGCCGCCTTCGATGGCCGCCGCCATCAGCTGCGGATTGGCCGGCAGCGATT
>CALDHQ010000071.1 GCA_937894055.1 uncultured Polymorphobacter sp. | reverse complement strand
GATCTGTTCAACCGCCATGATGATGTTCCGTGTGTTGATGAAATAAACGCCCACGGAGCATCCGGGGGCGGAAAAACACGGAATGTTAGCGGGTTACGCGCAACAGCGGCAATCTGCGCGTTTATTTTCTGGACGGCAACACGCTGCGCTCGCTGGGACTCGAGCAGTTCGACGCCTGGGCCGCCACCTTCGGGGAGACGGTCACGGCGCTGGAGATTGCACCTGACGGCAGCGGCTATCGGCTCAACACCCGGTTCGCGCGCTTCATCAACGTGCCGGACCTGATGACGGTGTTCTGCGACGTGTCGGACATCCGCACGCGCGAGATGCTGAAGCTGCCGGTGCCCGCCCTCAAGGGCGACAAGCCGAGGACCGTGACCTGCAAGCCGAGCGAGGCGCTGCGCGCCTTCGTGCGAAGTCTCGTGAAGCGGGCCGAACGGCTGAAGACAGAGCGCGTGGATCCGCGCGAAGACAACATGCTCATGATCGCCAACGAGGGCCGGCTTGCCGCGCTCGACATGCGGTTGATCAACAGCCGCCAACCCGCCGACCCCGGCGGCAAGGTGGCTCAGTGTGCACGCGAGGTGCACGACATCTGGCAGCAGACCGCAGGCCTCAAGAGGGCCCAGTTGGTGTTCTGCGACTTGTCGTCCCCCAAGGGCGGCAAGAGCTTCATCTGCCTGGCGTCGACCTATGAGCGGAAGGGCGTGCGGAAAAGCCGCATCGTGCTGAACCTGACGCCCGGCAACGTCGTCACCACGCCGCGCGCCGGCGTCAGCAAGCCCAGCGCGTCATCACTGCCCGTCAGCCAGAACCCGTCCAAGCCACTCTCCCCGCGCCATTGCTACAAGAGTGCGCGCACCGTTGCGAGCGCCAAAGCAATCAATCGGGTGCAGGGCTCAGCCCTGCCCGCCGGAGGCCCTTCCTGCCACCTCAATCCCCCGTAAACACCCCCGGCCGCTTCTCGCGAAACGCCGTCATCGCCTCGCGGAAATCACTGGTGCGCGCGGCGAGCAGCCACTGGTCGGCGTCGGCGTGGAGGACCGCGGCGTTCAGCGCGCCGGCCACGGCGTTGACCGAGCGCTTGATCATCTGCACCGCGACCGGCGGCAGCGCGGCATATTGCTGCGCCATCGCCAATGCCGCAGCGTCCTGTTCGCCCAGCGGCACGACGCGGTCGAGGAAGCCCCAGCGTTCGAGCGTCGCGGCGTCGTGGAGTGCGCCGGACATGATCAGCGTCTTGGCGCGCGCCGGGCCGACGAGTTCGACGCACGGGCCGATGGCGTTCCACATCAGGTTGATGCCGAGCTTGACCTCGCCGTAGCCGATACGGGCGTTGTCGGCGGCGATGCGGAAATCGCAGGCGGTCGCGATGCAGGTGGCGCCGCCGGTGGCGACCCCGTGCAGCACGGCGATGGTCGGCTGGTGGATTTCGCGCAGCGCACGAATAAGCAGCGCGCCCTGCGTGGCGCCGCGCCGCATGACTTCGGTGCGTGGCGGTTTGCGGCCGCCGCCGACGGTGCCGAGGTCGGCGCCGGCGCTGAAATCGGGGCCATCGGCGCGGATGATGACGACACGGGTTTGGTCATCCTCGCGGAAGTCCTCCGCCAGCCGCTGCAACTGGCGCAGCGAGGCACCGGTCAGCGCGTTGCGCTTTTCGCCGCGCGCCAGCGTGATCGTCGCAATCGCGCCGTCGCGGCTCAGGCGGAAATGCCCGGATTCGGTGTCGGTCATGGTGGCTCCCCAGGGTTGTTGGCGCCATCTTGGCACAGTGGCGGCGTGTCGCAACCCGCAAAGCCCCGCCGGACTGCGTAGCGCTTGCCAGCCTTTGAGCCGCGGTGCTAACCCCGTCCGCCACTAGGGGAGATAGGCCATGACCGTCACGCTGTTCGAACATCCGCTGTCGCCCTACAGCCAGAAAAACAAGATCGCGCTGCGCGAAAAGGGCGTGGCGTTCGAGGTGGTGACGCCCGAGGCAATGGGCACCGGCCATGTCGCCGGGCAGTTTGCTGCCGCCAACCCGCGCGGTGAAGTGCCGGCGCTGATCGACGGCGACACCAGCGTTTTCGATTCGACGATCATCCAGGACTATATCGAGGAAAGCTGGCCGAAGCCGGCGCTGCTGCCCGCCAGCCCTGCCCAGCGCGCCCGCGTCCGCATGATCGAGGAGATCATGGACACGCAGTATGAAGCCATCACCTGGGGCATGATGGAGGTCCGCGTTTTCGACCGCGCGCCGGGTGCCGCCGGCGAGGCGCTGCTCGCCCGTGCCCGCACCCAACTCGACGGGCTGCACGCCTGGTTGACGACGCAACTGGGTGATGCCGACTGGTTCAACGGCGCGGCGTTCGGCTGGGGCGACATCGCCGTCATTCCGTTCGTGCTCGGCGCCACCGGCTATGGCTGCGGCCCGGCGCCTGACTCGGCGCTCGGCAAATGGGTCAAGCGCTGCCTCGCCCGGCCAAGCGTCAGCCAGTCCGCCGCCGAAGCGCAGGCGGCCGCGTCGGCCGTCACCGACAGCGGCTTGCTCAAGGCCGCACTCGCCAGCGGCGCGTTCAAGCGCGAATACCGCGACCACCGGCTCGAATGGATGCTGCGGTCGGGCGGTCTCGAGGTCTTGCAGGCCGGGATGGCCGCGGGCAACATCCGCTTCAGCCACGAATTGAAGTAACGCCGATGATCCGCACCCCGCCCAAACCGTCGTCGAACGTGTTCTTTTCGCAGCGGCTGCGGCTGCACTTTGTCGATTGGGGCAACCCCGACGCACCGACGCTGATCCTGCTCCACGGCGGCCGCGACCATTGCCGCAACTGGGACTGGGTGGCGGGCGAGCTGGCGAACGACTGGCACATCATCGCCCCCGATTTGCGCGGCCATGGCGACAGCGCCTGGTCACCCGACGGCAACTACACGATGTCGGCGTTCACCTATGACTTCGCGCAGCTCATCCACCAGCAGGCGCGCGGCCCGGTGCACATCATCGCGCACTCGCTCGGCGGCTCGATCGCGCTGCGCTACACCGGGCTCTATCCCGAAAACGTCGCCAAGATCGTCGCCATCGAAGGCCTCGGCCCCTCGCCCAAAATGGTCGCGGCGCGCCAGAAAATCGACTTCGCCGAACGCTTCCGCGAATGGGTCGGCGAACAACGCAAGCTGAGCAGCCGCATGCCCAAGCGCTACGCCTCGATCGAGGAAGCCCTGGGGCGCATGCAGGCCGAAAACAGCCATCTGTCACAAGCGCAGGCCGAACACCTCACGCGCCACGGCATCCTGCAGAACGAAGACGGCAGCTACAGCTGGAAATTCGACAACTACGTCCGCTCGTTCTCGCCCGTCGACATGTCGCTCGACGATCTGCAGACGCTGTGGGGCCGCATCACCTGCCCGACGCGGCTGGTCTACGGCGCCGAAAGCTGGGCCTCGAACCCCGCCGAGGATGGCCGGCTCGGCTATTTCAACAACGCCACCGTGACGCGCTACGAACAGGCCGGGCACTGGGTCCACCATGACCAGACCGAAAAGTTCGTTGCTGAAATGCGCGAATTTCTTTGAGTTAGAAGAGCCTCCGGCGGGCAGGCCTGAGGCCTGCACCCAATTATAAGGAAGAGACATGAGCGATTTCACGGGACGCACTGCACTGGTTACCGGCGCTGGCAGCGGGATTGGTCGCGCTGCCGCCAAGCTGTTTGCGGCGCGTGGCGCCAATGTCGTCGCCGTCGACCGGGCCGACAGCGTCCATGAAACCGTCGCGGCCATCATCGCCGCCGGTGGCAAGTCGGTCGGGCTGACCGCCGATGTCGGCGAAAAGGCCGATGTCGATGCCGCCGTCGCGCGCGCCGTCAGCGAATACGGCAGCCTCGACGCCGCCTTCGTCAACGCCGGCGTTTCGGGCGGGCTGGTGCCGTTCCTCGACCTGACGGTGGAGGAATGGAACACCGTGTTGCGCGTCAACCTCGTCGGCGCGTTCCTGACCTTGCAGGCCGCCGCCCGCGTCATGGTCGCGCAGGGCCGCGGCGCCATCGTCTGCACCGCCTCGGTCGCGGGTATCCGTTCGGGCGCCGGCGGCATGCCGTACAGCGCCTCGAAAGCCGGCGTCATCAACATGGTGGCGACCGCCGCGCAGCAGCTTTCGGGCACCGGCATCCGCGTCAACGCGGTCTGCCCCGGCCTCACCGAAACCGGCATGACCAAATACACCTTCGACTTCGCGCGCTCGCGCGGCACCGAATCCAAGCTCGGCCAGCTCAACCCGCTGAAGCGCGCCGCAGCCCCCGAAGAAATCGCCGAAGTCGCGGTGTTCCTCGCGTCCGACGCCGCGAGCTACGTCAACGGCCAGTCGATTGCCGTCGACGGCGGGCTGTCGTCATCGCATCCCGTGGTGCCGGGGCGGATGGCCTAGGTTCGACGGCACCACTGAGAATGTCATTCCCGCGCAGGCGGGAATCCACCGTCAGGCGCAGCGTTGCACGTGGATTCCCGCCTGCGCGGGAATGACAATCTGAGTGGTGAACGCTACGCCGCCCGCGCCGGCTGGAAGGCCTTCACCGCCTCGCCCAGTTCCGCAAACGCTTCCAGCGTCGGGCGTTCCCAGTGCGCCGTCGGCACATTGCCCAGCGCGAAACCGGTGTAACCAGATCGGAAGAGCACAC
>CALDHQ010000070.1 GCA_937894055.1 uncultured Polymorphobacter sp. | reverse complement strand
CGACCGATGTTCCTGACCTGGACGAGGAACCGCGAATGATGGCGCTGCGAGCCAACGCCTTTTCCCAATTGGGCGATGCTGCAGCCGAAGCCAAGCTGGCGCGACAAATGCACGATTTTGGCTGGGAGTATGCGAATTTTCGTGAATCGAGACTAATTTTGCGTTAATGTACGCACTGAGAGCTGACGACTTCGAGCGACGATTGCACGCTCCATATCGAGGGGGATGGTAAAATGGCAATTGATGATTTTGACGTTCTCGTAAGAATCAAGAAATTCGGATCCAATACCATCTCCAGCAATCCTGTAAATGTTGGCGCTGATGGTAATGTTAACGTATCAGACCCCAGTAGTATAGGCGCAGCAGCGGGGCCCACTACTATAAAAATTGCTCTGAGCAAGAGCCTTTATGAGTTAAACCCGACAAAATTGGTCTATCACCGCTTCGAATTGGTGCCGATCTGCGTTTATCTTGAAACATCAACTCCCACATCCTGCAAGGCGGGAGATGCTTTACCCCCTGGGTGGACCATTGAGTATCCGCTTGGCTGGGACAATTTAGGTAGCGCAAAGTATAGGAAGACTTTTAATATAACAACAGGAACAATTAATAGTGGGGAAACGTACAAATACAGTCTTTTTGCCAAAAAAATAGACCAAAACGGAACGGAAACATCAATAACAATTGATCCAAAAATTGGTAATGATACGAAGTTTATACAGATTCTCGGTTTTCCAACATTTGCTTCAATGATAATATTTACGATATTCGGTATAACTTTAACCGCAACTATACAAAGAATATTTAGGGGAAGGTGGTTTGCATAGACGATTGTTATCGTCGTTCATATACTATGCCCCTATATAGGTGAATATGAATATTATTTACCTTCTCTGTTCGAGCGATTTTCCGCCCCAATTGCAGTATTTATCTATCTCAGGTTCATCCGCAGGCCACATTCGCCCGCCAGCGTCGTCCAGTCGCTGGCCAGATCTGTGGCCACTCGTCCTCTGAGCCCACGGCCCAGCGTCAGGACGACCCCATTCTTGGCGTAACCTTCGCAACTTTCGGCGCTACTGCCCCTTCACCACCTTGCCGCCCTTCATCACGAAGCCGACCGACTTGAGTACCGTCACATCGGCCAGCGGGTCGCCGCTGACGGCGATGATGTCGGCGGCCTTGCCGGGTTCGAGGCTGCCAACGTCCTTGCTGACGCCGAGCAAGGTCGCGGCGCCGGTGGTGGCGGCGACGATGGCGGCGCTGGCGGGCATGCCGTGCTTGACCATCAGCTCGAATTCATCGGCGTTGCGGCCGTGCTTGGAGACGCCGGCGTCGGTGCCGAACGCGATGTTGACGCCGGCGGGATAGGCGATTTCGAGGCTCTTGCCCGTCACCCGCAGCCGCCACTGGACCTTTTCATACACCGCCGGCGAATAGGCGTTGGGGTTGGCCTTCAGGCGTTCGATATAGCCGTTGACCGTCGACAGCGTCGGCACGTACCAGGCGCCGCTGGCCTTGAATAATCTGACGGTTTCGGCGTCGATCATCGTGCCGTGCTCGATCGAATCGGCGCCTGCCGCGAGCGCCATGTTGATGCCGTCGGTGCCGTGCGCGTGGACGGCGATCTTCTTGTTGTACAGGTGCGCGGTATCGACCAGCGCCTTGACCTCGTCGGCGTAGATCTGCTTGCCGACGCCGGCGCCGATGACGCTGTTGACGCCGCCGGTTGTCGCGATCTTGATGACATCGACGCCGCGGCGGATCTGCATCCGCACCGCCTTGCGGCAAGCATCGGCGCCGTCGCACAGATTGTCCTGCTGGATGACCGGCCAGAATTGTTCCGCCATGCCGAGCGTCGCATCCATGTGGCCGCTGGTTGTCGAGATCGAATTGCCGGCGTCGATGATGCGCGGCCCGATGACCCAGCCCGCCGCGACCGCATCGCGCAGCGCCAGCGTGATGCCGTCCGAACCGCCGAGGTTGCGCACCGTGGTGAACCCCGCCATCAGCGTCTTGCGGCCGTTGACTTCGGCACGGAAGGCGCGCGTCGCGACGCTGTCGGTGACGCCTTCGACCAGCCCCGCCGTGCCGCCGGCATCCGATTCGAGGTGGACGTGGCTGTCGATGAGGCCGGGCAGCACGAAGCTCGATTCAAGGTTGATCACTGTCGCGCCCGCCGGCGCCGGGGTGAAGCCGTCGGTGACGCTGACGATGCGGCCGCCCTGCACGGTGACCGTCGACGGCCCGCGCGCCGGCTTGCCCGGCTGGTCGAGCAAGCGCCCGGCGTGGATGACGGTAAGCGGCGCGGCGGACGGTGTCGTCTGGGCGGCCAGCGGCGCACCGAGCAGCGTCGTACCGAGCAATGTAGCGACAATGGCGAATTTGGTCATAGCGAGCCCCCTGAGTGATTGCCGCCAGCGTAGCGACGTCGTTGCACCTTGTCACCGCCGCCCAACGCTGGCGGTGCGCTTTCGTTGCCGCAGCAATCGTGGCATATTGGCCGCGTGGCATCGACCTTATCCAGCGCCGCCGAAGGGGCGACCGGCGCGGCGACGGCGCACGTTGCCGCCGGCCCGTGGCGCTACGCCGCTTTCCTGAGCTACAGCCATTCCGACAAGCGCACCGCGGCGCGGCTGCATGGCTTCCTTGAAAGCTATCGCATCCCGCGCGACCTGGTCGGACGCGAAACCGCGCGCGGCATTGTGCCTGACCGGCTGCGCCCGATCTTCCGCGACCGCGAGGACCTTGCGGCCGCCGACGACCTGAGCCGCGAAATCGATACCGCGCTCGGCGAATCGCGCGCGCTGATCGTGCTGTGTTCGCCGCATGCCGCGGTGTCGCGCTGGACCAACATCGAAGTCGAACGTTTTCGCCAGCTACACGGCGATACCGGCATCTTTGCCGCCATCATCGACGGCGAGCCGTTCGCCAGCGATCACCCGGCCCGCGCTGCCGATGAATGCTTCCCGCCGGCATTGCGCCAGCGTCCGACGCCAAACGGCCCGGTCCGCGCCGAACCCGTCGGCGCCGACCTGCGTCGCGAAGGCGACGGCGTCCACGCCGGCCGGCTCAAGCTTGTCGCGGGTATCCTCGGCGTACCACTCGACGAGCTTGTACACCGCGACGCGCGGCGGCGGCAGCGGCGCACGCTGGCGGTGGTTATCGCGTTGCTGGTCGGGCTGGCATTTACCACAGGACTGGCACTGGTTGCGTTGCGTGCGCGCGATGACGCCGTCCGCCAGCGCGCCGAAGCCGAAGGGCTTATCGAATTCATGGTCACTGACTTGCGCAAGAAGCTCGAACCCGCCGGAAAGCTCGGCGCGCTCGACACGCTTGGCGAACGCGCACTGGCGTTTTACCGGCGCCAGGATACCGCCGCGCTTGACCCCGACTCGCTGGGCCGGCGCGCACGTGTCGTTCAGCTCATCGGCGAAATCCAGGACCAGCGCGGCAATCTCGATGCCGCACTGGTCAATTTCGAAACTGCCGCCGCGAGTACGGCTGAACTGCTGTCGCGCGATCCCGAGACCCCCAACATCGCTCTCATTACGACGGACGGGTTCCTGTACCCCAACGCCGAATTGCAGAAGCGCGGCATCCTGCACCGCAAGGGCTTCCCCGAATCGTACGACCGTCGTGCGTTGCTGCGGTTCGTGACCGACATCAAGTCGGGCGCCTCGACGGTGTTCGCACCCGTCTATTCGCATCTGTCCTACGACATCGTCCCCGGTGAAACCATCGAGGTGAGCGATCTCATCAGCGAGGCGATGCCGCTGCTTTCGGACTCGGTGACGTGCGTGGCATGGACGAGGCACCAATCGGCGTCGACCGGTGCGTTAGCGAGCAGCCATTCGACGGGGCGCGCGCCGCTCCAGGCGAGGCAGGCGTCGACCTCGCGTTGCTGCTCGGCGATGTGAATATGGACGGGGGCAGCGAGCGGCAACAGCGCTTGCAGTTGCTCGGGGGTAACGGCGCGCAGCGAGTGCGGCGCG
>CALDHQ010000069.1 GCA_937894055.1 uncultured Polymorphobacter sp. | reverse complement strand
TGTTTGGCGCTCTTCAATCGGGTGCAGGCCTCAGGCCTGCCCGCCGGAGGCTCTTTTGTCTCCCCGAGTGTCATAACGGCGCATTTGCCGCACCATCATGCGAGTCGGGGTCTTTTCACGCGGCGCAGTCTGCTTTAAGTCCCGCCTCGCACAGATGCTCGCTTAGCTAGATAGGGCCAGATTCAATGACCATTCGTTTCGACAATCGTGTTGCCATTGTTACCGGTGCCGGCGGCGGCCTCGGCCGCGCCTATGCGCTGGCGCTTGCCGCGCGCGGCGCCAAGGTCGTGGTCAACGACCTCGGCGGTGCGCGTGACGGTTCGGGCAGCTCGCTGTCGGCCGCGCAGCTGGTGGTTGACGAAATCACTGCCGCTGGCGGCGAAGCGATGGCCAATGGCGCCAGCGTGTCGGACGAAGCCGCAGTCGAAAAGATGGTGGCATTCGTCAAGGAACGTTGGGGCCGCATCGACATCCTGATCAACAACGCCGGCATCCTGCGCGACAAGACCTTCGCCAAGATGACGCTCGATGACTTCCGCCAGGTTGTCGACGTGCATTTGATGGGCTCGGTGACCTGCACCAAGGCGGTGTGGGAAGTCATGCGCGAGCAGGCCTATGGCCGCATCCTGATGACCACCAGCTCGACCGGCCTGTACGGCAACTTCGGCCAGGCCAACTACGGCGCTGCCAAGCTGGCGCTGGTCGGCCTGATGAAGACGCTCAGCCTCGAAGGCGCCAAGTACAACGTCAAGACCAACACCATCGCGCCGCTCGCTGCGACGCGCATGACCGAAGACCTGATGCCGCCCGCCATGCTCGAAAAGATGGGCCCGGAAACGGTGGCGCCGGCCGCGCTCTACCTCGTCAGCGAAGAAGCGCCGACGAACGTCGTGATGAACGCCGGCGGTGGCGGCTTCGAACGCGCCTATGTCACGCTGACGCGCGGCATCCATGTCGCCCCCGAAGACATGACGCCCGAAACCATCGCCGCGCGCTTTGAAGAAATCAGCGACCGCAAGGGCGAAATCGTCCCCGACACCGGCGGTGCCCAGGGCGGCATGGCGCTCGGCGCGCTTTAAGCCAGAACAGGGCCTCCGGCGGGCAGGGACTCGTCCCTGCACCCGATTGAAGAGAACCTTCGTCATTCCCGCGCAGGCGGGAATCCATCTTGGCACCAGTGCCGCACGTGGATTCCCGCCTGCGCGGGAATGACTCATAAATTCATGGGTGCAGGGACGAGTCCCTGCCCGCCGGAGGCCCTTTGGTCTTCCCTGCCAAGACTTGACCATCTTCACCGTCAGGTGTATTGCGTCAGCATTACAGTTGGAGACGGTGATGCTCGAAGAACGTGATCTCGACGCGGCGGTGACGGCCGGCGTCCTCGACGTGGCGACGCGTGATGCGCTGGTCAAGTTCGCGCGCGACCACCGCCGCGGCGAAGTCGGCCCCGACGAGGAGCAGTTCCGGCTGCTCACCGGTTTCAACGATATTTTCGTGACGATTGCCGTCGGGCTGTTGCTGACCGCAGTCGCCATGCTGGCCGGCGCCATGTCGCCGGTGGCGGGCGCTGCCGGTGTTGCCGCGGTCAGCTGGGCCCTCGCCGAATATTTCACCCGTATCAAGCGCATGGCGCTGCCGAGCATCGCGCTGCTGCTGTCGTTCGTCGGCGGCGTGTTCGCGACCTGCGTACTTGTGGCGGCCGGGGGCGCGAGCCTCGCCGTCGGGCCTGACCAAGCGCTGCCGCCTGGGATCATTGTCGCGGCCATTGTCACCGTCGGCGCGGCATGGCTGCATTGGCGGCGCTTCATGGTGCCGATTACCGTGGCCGCAGGGGCGGGCGCGCTGACCATCCTCGCGGTCGCCAGCGTCACTATCCTGACGCAGGGCGCGGCGGGCGCTGTGCTGCTGACCACGGCGTTGTGCGGCCTCGCGGTGTTCGCACTGGCGATGTGGTTCGACACCCGCGACCGCGCGCGCGTCACGCGCCGCACCGATGTGGCGTTCTGGCTGCATTTGCTGGCAGCACCGCTGATTGTCCATCCGGTGTTCAAGCTGATGGGCCTTACAGAAGGCGGCGTGCCCGCCGACGGCGCGGCGCTGACGGTCATTATGGTCTACCTCGCGCTCACCGTGCTGGCGCTGGCGATCGACCGTCGCGCGCTGCTGGTGTCG
>CALDHQ010000068.1 GCA_937894055.1 uncultured Polymorphobacter sp. | reverse complement strand
GGCGTCAGAAGGGATTCCCGCCTCCGCGGGAATGACACTGGTTTCCTTCATATGGGTGCAGGGGTCACCCCTGCCCGCCGGAGGCTCTTTCCGCCTATCCGCCAATCATCTGCGTCGCCACCGCCGGCCACCACGGCGAGAGATAGAGCCACAGCGACACCAGTTCGGTGCCGATGATCAACCCTGCCGCGGGCAGGAATACCGGGTGCAGGCGGCCGCGGCTGTAAAGGTCATACGCCGCCATCGCCAAAATCAGCCCCCAGGCGATGGGAAAGCGCCCGAGCATCTCCGTCGCCGGCCCGTCGCCGAGCAAGGTTTTGATTTGCGGCCCCAGCCAGCGGCTGAAGCCGGTGTCGGTAATCGCCGCGACGGCGAGGATCATCAGGCGTTTGTGCGCGCCGGGCTGGCGCGTCATCAGCAGCGCCGCCGCGGTCAGCACGGCGAACGGGATGATGTGGCCGAGCTGGAACGACAGGCGCTCGATCTTGATCCCGCCGAGCACCAGCCGCGCCCGGTCGGCCGCCCAGACCGTGCCGAGCGCCGTCACCGTAACGGCGGCTGCCATCGCCGGGCCAAAGCGCCGGCCGGTGCGGCGGTGGCCGGCGATGTCGCCGACACGGACGCGCCCGGCCTGCCACGTCAGCAGCGCCATCCAGCCGAATGCCAGCAGCGCATGGAGGTGGGTGATCGGCTCATAGGGTTTGGCGGTCGGGTCGCCGGCGATTTTCAGCATGTCGGGGATGAACCCTGACAACAGCGCGAACCACAGCACACCAATCGCGACCAGCACCGCGGTGCGGTCGTGCGGCATGCTGCGGTCGAAATCGGCCTGCCCGCGCGGCACAGCCGCCTGCATTGTCGCCATCATACCCCCCGGTTGTTGCGTCACGCAGGTGTGCTGCAGCACCGGCGCGACGTCAATCCTGCGGCTGCGGCGCGCCGCCTGCCCCGCCCGGATGGTGCGCGTGTTCAAGCTCGACTTCGTGCTTGAAGATGTTGAGCTCGATGACGAAGAAGCACAGGATCCACAGCAGCGCGTCGTAGAAGTCGAGCCAGTCGCTGGTCAGGCCCCACCACACCGCAATGCCGCCGAGCGCGACGTAGAGCCCGATCTTGACGGCGTTGCGGACGCGCCATTCGTGCGTGCCGAATTCGCCGGGCACGAACACGTCATAGATGATCGTCGCACAGACCAGCAGCCACAGCACGGCGTTGGCGAAATCGAGCCACTCGGCGGAGATGAAGTAAACCCGCGCCGCGTTGATCGCCAGGCCGTAGCCGATGATCTGCAACACCCACAGCGCGGCCTTTTCGAAGCCGCTGACATAGGGCGCCGCGAGCGCGCGGGTTTCCCATTCGAACACGCCGAGCAATAGCACCCAGCCGAGGCTGTCGAGCGCCTCGTTGAGCGTGCCATGGCGCAGGTAGAGGAAGATGTTGATGACCAGCAGCGTGTAGACGCTGACCTTGAAGCCGTTGAACAACCACTGCCGCGTTGCAATCGTCACGTTTCATGCTCCGTAGCCGGGCCGGGATGCTGACCATCCTATTGTTGCCGACGCGAGACACAACCCCGCACCTGCCGGAATGACCGCCAAAGTGGCGCCGCATGTGGCCGCTCTTTATTGCGATGACAAAGCATCAGATTGCACATAGTCTCGAGGTCTTGTCAGCCGGGTTTGACCCGGCACCAAGCAGGGGAGCATGGCATGATTGAATTGTCTGAATCCGTAGGCGTCGGCAGGCCCAATCGAGCGGCCGATGTGAAACTCGTCCAGCAACTTCTCAACAATCACATCAAGGCACTGGCGCCGATGTCGCCACTCGCCGTCACCGGCAAGGTCGATGAAGCGACCGTCGCGGCCATTCGCGCCTTCCAGGCGAAGGTTGTCGGCCTGTCGAAGCCCGACGGCGCCATTGACCGCGGCGGCAAGACGATCAAGGCGCTATCAACCGACGCACCGGCGTCACCACCCGACCCCGGCGACCAGTCGGCCATCAACAACGCCGCGATTGATGCGGCTGCGCAAAAGATCGGCTGCGAGCGCGCGGCGGTCAAAGCGGTGACGATGACCGAAGTCGGCATTCGCGGGCCTTTCGATGCGATGGGCCGCGCGACAATTTTGTTCGAACGGCACCTGTTCCATAAATGGACGAAGGGCCGTTTCGACGCCACCCATCCCGACATTTCGAACGCGTCCGGCGGCGGCTACGGCAAGTTTTCGGCGCAATATCCCAAGCTCGAACGGGCGATGGCGCTCGACCGTGCCGCCGCGCTGAAATCGGCATCCTGGGGCGCATTCCAGATCCTCGGCGAAAACCACAAGGCGGCGGGCTATGCGAGCGTCGAGGATTTCGTCGCAGCGGCCAAGACCTCGCTCGCCAAGCAGATCGAAGGGTTCGGCAATTTCGTCGTCGCCGACCCCCGACTGCGCAAAGCGCTGCAGAACCGCGACTGGACGACGTTCGCCAGAATCTACAACGGCCCCGGCTACAAGAAGAACAACTACGACGTGAAGATGCGACAGAATTATGAAATCCTCGGCAACAAGCCCTGACGCGGTGGCACTGCATCCACGGGCGACACTGAAGTGGGGATTGATCGCAGCAGCAGCACTGCTGCTGCCCGCTGCGACGCTGGCTTTGCGTCCGACCGGTGCCAGCGATGCCGCGCTGATCGCCAAGGCGCGCAGCGTAGCGGCGAACACCGTCAGCGATGTCGCGATCGATGACGCGCAGAGCTTCCGCGTGCTGCGCGGCAAGCAGTTCAAGGGGCTGTTCGTGTCCGGTTCCGGCGACGTCACCCGTGACGGCGCCGGCCCGGTCCACGGCTGCTTCGTCGTCGGGGTCAACGCCGACGGCCGCGTCAAGGTCATCCAGACAATCGGCACCGACAATTGGGAGGCCGAAACCTGCACCGGCGTCAAAGCTGTCAGCCTGCTCAAGGCAGATGCCGACGGCACGCAGCGGCTGGTATTGATCTACGACGCCGCCTCGCCCAACGCCGCAACCGTCGAACCCGTCGTGCTGCGCTGGACGGGCCGCCTTGACCGCGCCGAAGTCGATATCACAGCGTCCGACAAGGCGTCACAGGCAGGCGCTGAAAGCATTGCCGACGTGCGCAAGGCGCTGGGGCTTTAGGGGGAAGGGCCTCCGGCGGGCAGGCCTGAGGCCTGCACCCGATTGAAGAATGCCGAGTCATTCCCGCGCAGGCGGGAATCCATCTTCAACTTCGGTGAACAGTGGATTCCCGCCTGCGCGGGAATGACTTGCTCTGATGCGTGCAGGGGTCACCCCTGCCCGCCGGAGGCTCTTGAAAACTTGACCTTCACCGTCCAATGCCCGACGTTTCGCGGCAAAGGGAGATCATCATGTCCGATAGCTCAACCGCCGCAAATGCCGCGCAAATCGATTAC
>CALDHQ010000067.1 GCA_937894055.1 uncultured Polymorphobacter sp. | reverse complement strand
AGCAGCGATCCGCTCGGCCCGGAACTTCGCCTTGGGCTTCACCCGCGCGAGAATGGCGTCCGGCAGACGGTCGAAGGCCGCGAGGTCGTGTTCGTCAGGACAGCCAAAGGGTTTCTCGCGACAACTGTCGTCACCGGCAAACGCGGCGGCGGGCGGATCGAGATCGAAACCAGCCGGACCACTTTTGACGAGCGGCGCGGTGCGGTGCTACCGGGCGCGGTGCCGGGGGACGCGCAGCCCGCCTCGCCGGAGAACCGGATCTTGGCGCCGTGGCGCGCGCCGCGGTCGATGTGCTCAATGCCGTCGATGAGGCGCTGACACTGGGTACGCGCGCCGACTTTGCGCGGGTAGCGAAGGGCGACATCATCGCGACGATCAAGATCATCCCCTATGCGGTGCGCGCCGCCGCGCTGGAGGCCGCGCTCGCGGCTGCCGCACCGATCCGCGTCGCGGGGTTCCAGCCGCGCGGCGTCGACCTGTTCCAAACCACGCTGCCCGGCACTGCCGACAAATTGCTGGCGCGCACCGACGCGGTGACACGCGCGCGCATCGCCGGCTGCCACGGCCATGTCGTGACGGCAGAAAACTGCGCGCACGATACCGCCGCGCTCGCCGCGCTGCTGCGCCGCCCGACCGATGCGGCAATCACGCTTGTTGCCGGCGCCTCGGCGACGGTCGACCGCGGCGATGTCATTCCCGCTGCCATTGTTGCCGCCGGCGGTGTCGTCGAACGCCTCGGCATGCCGGTCGATCCGGGCAATCTGCTGGTACTCGGCAGCATCGGCAGTCGCACCGTCATCGGGCTACCCGGTTGCGCACGCAGCCCCAAACGCAACGGCTTCGACTGGGTGCTCGAACGCCTGTTCGCGGGAATCCCCGTCACCGCCGCCGACATTGCAGCGATGGGCAGCGGCGGGCTGTTGGCCGAAACCGAACGCCCCGAACCGCGGACGCGTCATGTGCCGGCGCTCGCACCGGTTGGCGCCATTCTGCTCGCGGCGGGGCGCTCGACGCGGATGGGCAGCTTCAAATTACTCGAAGACCTGAACGGCCGGCCGATGGTCGCGCACGCGACGCAAGCGCTGGTCGATGCCGGGCTGCCGGTGCTCGTCGTGCTCGGTCACCAGGCAGATGCGGTGCGAACGGCGCTCGCCGGGCTGCCGGTGCAATTCGTCGAAGCCGCCGACTATGCGCTCGGCATGAGCCATTCGCTGCGCGCCGGTCTCGCCGCGATCCCCGCCGGCTGGCGCGGCGTCGTCGTCGCGCTTGGCGACATGCCGCGCGTCGGTGCCGTGACCATCACCGCCATCGCCGCCGCCGCGACATCCGAACGCAGCATCGTCGTGCCGGTGTCGAACGGCCGGCGCGGCAACCCCGTGCTGTTCGGCCGTGCCTGGCTCGCCCGCCTGTCCGACAGCAGCGGCGACCGCGGCGGCAAGGCGCTGCTCGATGAAATCGCCGACCTCGTCACGGAGGTCGAGGTGGCGGACGACGGCGTGCTGTTCGATATCGATGATCCGGCGACGCTGGCAGCCGCGCGCCAGAACGCCGCTCTCCCTACTTGATCCTCCCCGCCTTCGGGGAGGGGGACCGCCACTTGGTGGTGGAGGGGTTGGGGCACATACCGCGCTGATTGCGCTTCGCCATGACCGCGGCCACCCCTCCACCGCGCGAAAAGCGCGGTCCCCCTCCCCGAAGACGGGGAGGATCCAGGGCGCGCGCTACTCGAAGCCCTCTTCGTCGATATCCGCCCCCAGCGCCCGCTTGATCGCCGCCGGCGCATGCCCGGCGCGCAGCATCGCGGCGAACTGCTTGCGCGTCCGCAGCGGGTCGGCAGGCGCGGTGTCCCAGCGCCCGAAGCGCCGCCGCCGCGCATAGGTCAGCGCTGCCGCATCGGCATCGGGCGTGGCGGCGAGTTCGGCGACCAACCCCCGGTCGAGTCCGGCGGCAGTCAGCGCCTGCGAAACGCGGCGCGCGC
>CALDHQ010000066.1 GCA_937894055.1 uncultured Polymorphobacter sp. | reverse complement strand
ACGCCGCGCTGCTCGCGCTGAGCGAACGCTACGGCCTGTTCTATTTCTTCGCGCAGAGCTGCGCGCCGTGTGCGGTGATGAGCCCGATCCTGAAGTCGGTGGCCGATAGCCACCATCTGGCGGTGATGGCGGTATCGACCGACGGCGGGCCGTCCGACGTCTTCCCGCAATACGTCGTCGACAGCGGCCAGCGCGCGCGCATGGCAAGCAGCATTTCGCCAATCCACGGCGTGACGGCGTTGTTTGCATCCGCCTTCACCGGTTCAACCGTATCCATCCGCCACCAATCCCGATCTGCGGCCCACGTAGTGGCACCACCAAGCGTATTCCGAGCGTTTGGCACAAGCTCCGCTCCGCGTCCACCACCGCGGCAATCCGGCGGCTGGCGTTGCCACTGGGTTGACCAAATTGCGCCGCTGGTTCATGCGGCAGCGCTGCTGGGCCGGAGCAGACAGGGACTTCGCTGACTTGACGTTACGTCGCAACATCATCGCCAACTATGCCGGCCAAGGCTGGAGCGGGCTGATGACGCTGGCGTTCCTGCCATTGTACATCCGCTACCTCGGTATCGAAGCCTATGCGCTGGTCGGATTCTTCGGTGTGCTGCAGGCCTGGATGGTGCTGTTTGATCTCGGCATGACCCCGACGCTGGCCCGCGAGATGGCGCGCTTTACCTCGGGCAGCGTCGCGCCGTCTGCGATCCGCGACCTTTTGCGTACACTCGAACTGGTCGCCTTCGGCGTAGCGCTGGCGGCCATCGCGACGATCTGGCTGCTTGCCGATTATCTGTCGCACCATTGGCTCAACGCGCAGAAACTGCCGCCGGCGACGGTCTCAGAAGCCATAGTGCTGATGAGTTTTCTCGTAGGCTCGCGGTTTTGCGAGGCGATCTACCGCAGCTCGCTCTATGGGTTGCAGCAGCAGGTCTGGTTCAACGCCGTCAACGCCACATTGTCGACAGTGCGCTATGGCGGGTCGGCGCTTATTCTGGCGTTCGTTTCGCCGACCATCAACGCGTTTTTCATCTGGCAGCTTGCGGTATCGCTGCTGACGTTGATCCTGCTCGGCATCAAGCTTTACCGCACGTTGCCGCCGGGCGAGCGGCCGGCACGTTTCTCCCGCGCCGCTCTCAAGAGCATCCAGGCGTTCGCGCTCGGCATGATTGGCATCAACCTGCTGGCGACGCTGCTGATGCAGGTCGACAAGGTGCTGTTGTCGCGCATGCTGCCGCTCGACCATTTCGGCCACTACATGCTCGCCACGACAATCTGCGCGCTGATCATGATGGTGGTGGTGCCAGTGACGCAGGCTTTCGGCCCGGTGCTGGTCCGCCACATCGCCGCGCACGACGCCGAACGCCTACGCCGCGACTATCACCTGGGCGCGCAGTTGATCGCCGTGCTGGTCGCGCCGGTGACGATGATTTTGGTGCTGTTTCCCGTGGATTTCGTTACGGTGTGGTCTGGTGATGCGGTGCTGGCACATGCGGTCGCGCCGTCACTGGCGCTGCTGGCGCTGGGCACCTTGCTCAATGCCTTGATGCAGATGCCCAACGGCGCGTTGCTGGCGCATGGCTGGACGCGCATTCCGCTGGTGGTCAACCTCGTTGCCGTGGTGTTCATTATCCCAACCATCCTGCTTGTGGTGCCGCGGTTCGGTACTGCTGGGGCCGCTGGCGTGTGGCTGCTGCTCAATATCGGCTATGTGCTGATCGAGATTCCGCTGATCCACCGCAGGATGCTACCTGGCGAAATGTGGCCGCTCTACCGCGATGCGATGATCGTGCCGCTGGCTGCCGTGACCATGACGGGGCTGCTGCTGCTGGCGCTGCGCAGTCAGTTCGACTTCGGTCGTGTCGAGCTTGGCGCCTATCTGGCGTTTGTCGGCATTGCCGGCACAGTGACGGCAGCACTTTCCACCAAGGCCGTGCGTACGGTGGCGCTTGACACCATCCGGAAATACCTGGCCGTCAGGAAAGCCGCATGAGCGCGCGTGATGGCGCTGTATCCGCTGCCAGCGTTGCCATCGGCTTGCCGGTCTATAACGGCGAGGCGTTTCTGGCGGCAGCGATTGCATCGGTGCTGGCGCAGAGCTTCAGCGATTTCGAATTGCTGGTGTCGGACAACGCTTCGACCGATGCGACCGCCGAAATCTGCGCGCGTTTTGCCGCGCAGGATGCGCGTGTGCGCTACGTGCGACAGGCCAAAAATATCGGGGCCAAGGCCAATTTTCGCTACGTTCTGGCCGAAGCGACCGCACCGCTGTTCATGTGGATGGCCGCCGATGACATTTGCGAGCCCGACATGCTCGGCGCGCTGGTCG
>CALDHQ010000065.1 GCA_937894055.1 uncultured Polymorphobacter sp. | reverse complement strand
CCGCTCCGGCCAGCCGCGCGACGTTGCCATGGTATGCGCAGCCGTGGTTCTGGATGCCCGCGCTGACCGTGATCTTGCTCGTGCTGCTCAAGGACGTGGCCGGCACCTCGATGCCCACGGCATTCAAGAAGCCTTAGGATGTGCTGGAACTCTTCGAGAACAAGATCAGCGCGCTGGTCGCGTCGCACCTGGAGCGCGTGCCCGCGGACCGCGTGTGGCTGATGCGCATCCTTCGCACGCCGCGCGCTGAGACCACGCGCGAGATGGTCGACGCCGCACCCGCCCGCAAGGACGGCCCGCGCGACAACCGCTTTGAAGGTGCGGCCCGTGGCCAGCGCCCCCAGCAGCGCGAGATTCTGCTCGCGCCGGGTGGTGCTCATGCGCCGGGAAGGGGGCGGCCAGTCCATGCGGCCTGCGCGCGTACCGCTTAGGCCGTGGTCAGCACGCCGCGGTACACCGGGTCTTCGAGCGCGCGCCCGGTGCCCAGCGCGACGCAGGTCAGCGGATCATCGGCGACGGTCACCGGCAGTCCGGTGGCTTCGCGCAGCACCGTGTCGAGGCCGTGCAGCAGCGCACCGCCGCCGGTCAGCACGATACCCTGGTCGACGATATCGGCGGCGAGTTCGGGCTGGGTGTTTTCGAGCGCGAGGCGGACGCCTTCGACGATCGTCGAGACGGGCTCGGACAGTGCGTCGGCGATCTGCGCCTGGTTGATGGTGATTTCCTTGGGCACGCCGTTCATCAGGTCGCGGCCCTTGATTTCCATCGTCAGCCCGATGCCGTCGGCGGGCGGCTTGGCGGTGCCGATTTCCTTCTTGATGCGCTCGGCGGTCATTTCGCCGATCAGCAAATTATGGTTGCGGCGGACATAGTTGACGATGGCTTCGTCCATCTTGTCGCCGCCGACGCGCACCGAGGTGGTGTAGGCGAGGCCTCGCAGACTGAGCACGGCGACTTCGGTGGTGCCGCCGCCGATGTCGACGACCATCGAACCGATGGGTTCGGTGACCGGCATGCCGGCGCCGATCGCGGCCGCCATCGGTTCTTCGATCAGATAGACCTGGCTGGCACCGGCGTTGTTGGCGGCGTCGCGGATGGCGCGGCGTTCGACCGAGGTCGAGCCCGACGGCACGCAGATGACGATTTCGGGGAAGCGCGGGAAGCGCGAGGTGTGCACCTTGCGGATGAAATAGTTGATCATCTGCTCGGCGACATAGATGTCGGCGATGACGCCGTCGCGCAGCGGGCGAATCGCTTCGACGTTGCCCGGCGTCTTGCCCATCATCATCTTGGCTTCGTTGCCGACCGCCTTGACGGTCTTGCGGCCGTTAATCGTCTCGATGGCGACCACCGAGGGTTCGTTGAGCACGATGCCGCGGCCACGCACATAAACCAGCGTGTTGGCGGTGCCGAGATCGATTGCCATGTCCTGGCTCAGGAACGAGAACATTCTGCTGAAAAGCGACATTTACGCAAAAATTCCGAAAGAGGGAGATACTCCTTTGCGTGTAGGCGCTCAAAGGCACGAATTGCAAGGTGGATACGCATCTATTGCGACTCCTTATGCGTTCGACGGTTCGTCGCTTTTGCCGCATGACGGGGCGCATGACGCGCGCCCGCGAACGCGCTAAGCAGCAGCAATGCCGATCCGCCGCCTTCCCGACCATCTCGTCAACCAGATCGCCGCCGGCGAGGTTGTCGAGCGCCCGGCGAGCGCGCTCAAGGAACTCGTCGAAAACGCGCTTGACGCAGCCGCGACGCGCATTGCCATCGATCTGTCGGCGGGCGGTGTCGAGCATCTGTCGGTCAGCGACAATGGATGCGGCATGTCGGCTGCCGAACTGCGGCTGGCGGTCGAACGCCACGCCACGTCGAAACTGCCCGATGAGGATTTGACCGCGATTGCGACGATGGGGTTTCGCGGCGAGGCGCTGGCTGTGGCGGACGGCGAGGCCGATTATCGTTTCGTGCGCTTCAGGCCACCGCTTCTGCAGATAGAAGAAAACGGCGAGCGCGGATTGCTGCCGCAGATCCGCCTCGACCGCGCGCTGCAGGCACGCGATGGCGGCGCGGTCGTCGTCGTTCTCCGCGTGGCACGCGCCCAGCATGCGCCACGCCTCGCTCTCGCTGCCGCCGTCCGCGTGGAAGGACATCGTGGGCCAGCGGCCGGGCCCGGCCGACCTCGTCACGCTGGACCGCCCGTGCCGCGAGTTCACGGTGTCCACCATTGCGGGGTGCTACTGCATGGACGCGCTGAACGCGTACGTGGACGGCAAGGGCGCGGTGCGCGGCTTCCTCGCGCTGCACTGGACGGACCTCGAGGTGATCGTCGTCGAGGGCGAGATGGTGCTCACCCTGGATGGCTGGCGCCACGACATGAAGGCGGGCGGCTACATCGCCTACTACGCGCTGCGCCACCTGGTCCGCCAGGGCAAGCGCACCAAGCTGCCCGTCACCTTCCTGTTCATCCCCGACGAGGAGGTCGGCAGCCCCTCGACCCGCGCGCTGATCGAGCGCGAACTCGGGCGCGCCGCGGAGGTCAAGCTGGAGGGCCGCATCGTGCCCGTGGTGCGCACCCGCGCCGCCGGCACGCCGGCCGCGTTCAGACGCTGCTCCAGATCGGTTGCGGACCGACCCGCCAGGCGCGATGCGAGCAGTGCGCGAAAGGCCTGCGGATCCCGCGCACGCGCGAAGG
>CALDHQ010000064.1 GCA_937894055.1 uncultured Polymorphobacter sp. | reverse complement strand
GAGCGCAGAGCGCCAGGCCCTCGGGATCAATGTCCGTCTGGGCAAGCTGGAGGAGGTCGAGCGCGAGGAAAGCCGCGATCTCGGCCTGCGGGTCTTTGTCGGCAAGCAGCAGGCCACCGTGTCCGGATCGGACATCTCGCCCGAGGCCCGGGCCAAGCTGGTGGAACGGGCCGTAGCCATGGCCCGCCTGGCCCCGGAAGATCCCTATGCCGGCCTTGCCGACCCGGCCCTGCTGGCCAAGGGGCCCTTCCCGGATTTCCAGCTCTATGATCCCACCGAGCCCTCTCCTGAGGCCCTCGAGGACATGGCGCGCGCGGCAGAGGACGCTGCCCGGGCCATGCCGAAGATCACCAATTCCGAGGGCGGCTCCGCCGGGTATTCCCGCACCGAAGTGGTGCTGGTCACCTCGGCGGGCTTTGCCGGCCGCACCATGCTCGCCAGCGGGCGCCCGGTGCTGCTGGCGATGCAGGTCGGTGAAAAGGACGTGCAGAACTACTGGCTCGAAGTGACCAACCCCGGCGGCCACAGTTCGCGCCCCGTGCCCGAAAACGCCATCTACCAGCTGTCGGCGGCGGTGACCAAGGTCGGAAATCACGAGTTTCCGGTGACCTTCACGCCGACAACGCGCGCTTTCTTCGGCGGCATGAGCACGATCCTCGGCGGTCAAACCGGTGCAGCGATGACGGCGCTGCTCGCCAATCCCAACGACGCGGCGGCGAATGCCATCGTATCGAAGGACGCGGCCTTCCATTCGATGCTGCGCACCACCTGCGTCGCGACCTTGCTCGATGCCGGCCATGCCAACAACGCGCTGCCGCAGCGGGCGCGTGCCAACATCAACTGCCGCATCATCCCCGGCGAAACCAAAGCCAGTGTTCAGGCAGATCTGGCGCGTGTCATCAATGACCCCAAGGTGAGCATCACCCCCGAAGCGACAACGCGGCCGGTGGCGACCGAGCCGACGCTCGACCCGAAGATCGTCGATCCGGCGAAGGCGCTGGCCGCCAAATACTTCCCCGGCGTGCCAATGCTGCCGGTGATGTCGACCGGCGCCACCGATGCCATCTTCCTGACCGGTATCCCGACCTACGGCGTGCCGGGCGTGTTCGGCGATATGGACGGCAACGGCGCGCACGGCCTCAACGAGCGCATCCGCGTCAAATCGGTCTATGAAGGCCGCGACTATCTCTACGACTTGGTGAAGGCCTACGCCGGCGGCAAGTGACGCGGTAGCGCGATCACGGCCTGAAGCATTGCCAGTCGGTCAGCGCCGCGACATTGCGTTCGACCAGCGTCATCAGCAGGCGATCCTCGGCGTCGCCCGCGGG
The DNA here is from genome assembly GCA_937894055.1 of uncultured Polymorphobacter sp. Taxonomy (GTDB): domain Bacteria; phylum Pseudomonadota; class Alphaproteobacteria; order Sphingomonadales; family Sphingomonadaceae; genus Polymorphobacter_A. Next base: position 9,440 of record CALDHQ010000064.1, on the reverse strand, counting down.
TATAGCCAGCACTGCGCCCGCCGAAAAGTGCAGCGCGATGGGCAGGCACGCCTTGAATTCGGCGCGCGCGCGGTCGAGCGAATAGCCGGGATCGACACGCGCGATGACCGCCTGGTGCGCGGCGATGAGATCGTCCTCGATCGCGCGGCGGTCTTCGGGAGACACCGACCCGGCAAGGAAATAGGCGAGGTCGAACATCGGGCTGCCATAGTCAGCAAACTGCCAGTCGATTAGCCACGCGCGGTGCCCTTCGGCCAGGTCCTCGAACAGCACGTTATCGACCCGGGGCTCGCCATGAATCAGCGTCACGCCTGCGGGAAGGTCGCGCACGATGCGCTCGGCGTGCTGTGCAAAATGATCGATCGCATCGAGGCAGACTGATGCAATCCGCCCCGCATAGCGCTCGCGGAACACCGGCGCCGCGGCAAGCTGCGTCTCGGCCGCCTGAGCCGCACGGCTCTTGCGATCGAACAGCCAGCTTGCCCCCGGCAGATCGGGATGCTGCCAATAAGCCGCGTGCAGTTTGGCGAGCTCGGCGCCCACAGCGCGCGCTTCGGCGCGGCTGCAGCCGCTGACCTGATCGACGGCGCGGGTTTGTCCGGTGAGGTCCTGCAGCACCAGATTGAGCGTGCGGCCATCGGCGCCGGCGTTGCTCCAATAGCAGCGCGGCGTCGCTAGCGGCGGCGCGGCGCCCAGGAAGGCGTAAACCGCCGCCTCGCGCTGGTAGATGCTTTGCGCCGCTGCGATATCCGCCACTGCGGCAACGGCCGTGGTCAGCTTGCACACGACCGATCGTACGGCCTTTTCGGCGTTGGCATTGTAGGTGATGGCGGTGCGGCCGGTGACCGACAGAAATCCGTGGCCGACAGGCACCGAACCGGTGATCGAAATGCGCGGCACCGTGACGCCGGCATGGTGGAATACCGCCTGCAGCCATTCGGGCGTGACTTGATCGAGGCGCGAAATCATCGGCGGCTCGGGGTAATGGCTCGCCACCGCCGCATCGCCTTTGCGGCCCCAGCGGCCGGCGACATAGCTCGAGTTCCAGCAATCGGTGAACTTGCCGTCGACGGCCTTGAACACCTCGATCCCGCAAAGCTCGATGCGGTCGCCCTTGCGCGTGTGCATGTTCCAGACCGAGGTGACATATTCATCGTCGGCGAGCAGCACTTCATGTTCGAAATAGGGTTCGGAAGTCGCGCTCTGCTGGCGCACGCGCGCGATCTGGTCTTCCAGCGACAGTTCGGTGGTGCTGCCGGGGTCGTGCCGGATGATGGGGTCCGCGCATAGTTCGCGGATCATATCGGCGTTGCGATTGTTCCAGACCTCCGCCCAATACAGTTCGATAAGCTCGCGCGGACTGCGATGGGCCACGATCATTTCCCCGATTGATTGTTGTTGGGCGAACTATCAGCAGCATGCGGCAACCCCGTCAAGCATGCCGCCCGGCTGCACCTTACGGCGCGCGCACCGTGGCGACGGGCTCAAAATCGGCTAGCGACACTGCCGGGGCTTGCGCGACCGCGCGGCTTGCGCGACAGCAACTACCATGGATTTCGCTTCACTCATCACGCCTGCCGCGCTGGCTGCTTTCGGGCAGGTGGTACTGATCGACGTCGTGCTGGCCGGCGACAATGCGATTGTCGTTGGCGCGCTGGCAGCCGGGCTGCCGCCGGCACAACGCAAGCAGGTCATCATGATCGGCATTGCCGCCGCGCTGGTGCTGCGCATCATCTTTGCGCTCGCGGTGAGCTGGTTGTTGCAGGTTGTAGGGCTGATTCTCGCCGGCGGGTTGCTGCTCATGTGGGTGGCGTGGCGCATGTGGCGCGAACTACGCCACGAAGGCATCGTTGGTGGCGACAGCCCGGTTCCCGATCACGACATGGGTGTCGGCGATGCCGCACCGCTGAAGTCACCCAAGAGCTTTGCCGCTGCCGCCTGGTCGGTCGCACTCGCCGACGTGTCGATGAGCCTCGACAATGTGCTTGCAGTCGCCGGCGCGGCGCGCGACCACCCCGGCATTATGGTCGCCGGGCTGCTGCTGTCGGTGGCGCTGATGGGCCTCGCCGCCAATATCATCGCGCAATATATCGAACGCTACCGCTGGATCGCCTATGTCGGGCTGGCAGTCATCGTCTGGGTGGCGATCAAGATGATCTGGGAAGGCTGGCACGAAGTCGCGCCGCATATCGGACCGTTGTTCGGGTAAGTAGAGCCTCCGGCGGGCAGGGCCTCAGGCCCTGCACCCGTATTCAAATGGGTGCAGGCCTAAGGCCTGCCCGCCGGAGGCCCTTTCTAACACATCAGAAGCGTCGACCCCGTCGTCGCCCGTGCCTCGAGGTCACGATGCGCCTGTGCCGCATCAGCGAGTGCATAGCGCTGGTCGATGCGCACATCGAGCACGCCGCGCGCCACCAGGTCGAGCACGCGGCCGGCGTAGCGTTCGATTTCCTCGCGGTTGGTGTAGTAATCGAACAGCGTCGGGCGCGTAGCGAACAGGGAGCCCTTGCGCGCCAATGTGGCGAAATCGAACGCGCCGACCGGCCCGCTGGCGTTGCCGAAGCTGGCGAGCAGCCCGCGGCGCTTGAGCGAATCGAGCGAGCCTTCGAAGGTCGATTTGCCGACGCCGTCGAACACCACATCGACACCGTGGCCGCCGGTCAATTCGCGTACCCGCGGCGCCACCGCATCACGGCTGTAGACGATCATCGCATCGGCGCCGGCGGCGGTGGCGAGTGCAGCCTTGGCATCGCTGCTGGCGGTGCCGATGACGCGCGCGCCGAGGTGCTTGAGCCATTGCACCAGCAGCAGCCCGACACCGCCGGCGGCCGCCTGCACCAGCACGGTTTGCCCGGCTTCGACCTTGCCGCAGCGTTCGACGAGGAACTCGGTGGTGCAGCCTTTGAGCAGCACCGCGGCGGCGACGTCATCCGATACGCCGTCGGGCAGCTTGACGACGCGGTCGGCAGCGATAAGCCGGTGCGTGGCATAGGCACCGATCGGCCCCCAGCAATAGCCGACGCGGTCGTCGACGCGCAGCGCATCGACGCCGGCGCCGACGGCTTCGACGACGCCCGCACCTTCCATCCCGATGCCGCTAGGCAGTGGCATCGGGTAGAGCCCGGTGCGGTGATAGGTATCGATGTAGTTGAGCCCCGCTACGGTCTGGCGCAGGCGGATTTCACCAGGGCCGGGATCGCCGACTTCGACATCGACCAGCCGCAGCACTTCAGGGCCACCAATCGCGTCAAACCGTATCGCCAAAGCTTCCTTATGCGAGTCCGCCATGTTCAGTCCTTCAGAATCAGTTGCATGAATACCAGATCGAGCCAGCGTTCGAACTTCCAGCCGACTTCCGGCATGCGGCCGGTTTCGACAAAGCCCAGCGCCGCGTGAAAGGTAATGCTCGCGTCATTCGAGCCGTCGATGCCGCCGACCATCACATGCCGGCGGTCGGCTTTGGCTGCAGCAATCAGCGCCAGCATCAGCGCGCGGCCGACACCTTTGCTGCGGCAATGCTGCGCAACATAAACCGAGTGTTCGACCGTTGCGGCATAGGCTGGGCGGGCGCGAAACGGTCCGTAGCTGGCGAAGCCGATTGTATCGCCATCGACTTCGGCGACAAGCACCGGCCAGCCGCCGGCGTTGCGCTCGGCAAGCCAGCCGGCCTGCTCGCCGAGCGTGCGCGGTTCATATTCAAACAGCGCGGTGCTGTTCAGAATCGCGTCGTTGACGATGTCGAGGATCGCCGGCACATCGCGTGCCTGCGCGGCGCGAACGATCACCGCAGATGCGCTGCGAAGAAGTCGCGCGACCGTGCATCGGCGATTTCGGCGAGTACCGGCACCCGCGAACTGCCGCTGTGGCGCGCGAAGGCGTGATCGGCATCATAGTCGTGGGTCGTCACATGCCGGTTGCCATCCAGTGCCGCATGAATCGCCGCCTGTGATGCAGCCGGCACGAAGCCGTCTGCCGTGGCGATGTGGAGCATCAGCGGCTTGCCGATGGCGTGTTGCTCGTCGAGCCGGGTGTCGATGCTGACGCCGTAATAGCCGATGCTGGCATCGCTGTCGGTCCGCGTCGCGCACAGATAGGCGAGGAAACCGCCGAGGCAATAGCCGATGACGCCGACTTTGCTGCAGCCTTTGCTGCGCAGCAATTTGATTGCTGCCTCGATGTCGGCAACGGCCTTGGTGCCGTCGAAACGCTGCATATGGCCGAGCGCGCGCTGGAACTCCGCGGGCACATCGGCATCGAGTTCGATGCCATGTTCCTGGCGCCAGAACAAGTCGGGTGCAATCGCGTGATACCCCAGTGCCGCCCAGTTATCGACCATCGCGCGGATGCCGGCGTTGATGCCGAAAATCTCCTGGATGACGATGATACCGGCGGTGCCGCTGCCGGCCTCATAGGCCTTGAAACTGCCGCTGCCATCAAGTGCGTCGAGTTGGGTAAATGCGCCCATTATGAGTCTCCACTGCGCGAGGTCGGGATGGCCGCTTTATGGCACATATCGCGCGCCTGCTGCCACCGGTGTGTGGTCACTTGGCGATACGCGGCGCGACCGTTAGACTGAGCGCCGCATCCAGGAGCACGGCCGCCATGAAGATCACCTTCGATATTGATTGCACCCCGCAGGAGGCGCGCACCCTGATGGGCCTGCCCGACCTCGAGCCACTGCACGAGCTTTATCTCGAACGCATGCGCGGCTTCATCACCGAGGGGCTGACGCCCGCCGATTTCGAGCGGCTGGCGCGCAACTGGTTGCCCGGCATGGCTGACGGTTTCGAAAAGTGGCGCAGTGTCTTCCTCGGCGGTGCCGGCAAGACAAAGAGCTGAGCTGCGGCGACGGCATTGGCGCCCCGGCATGAACACACGATCTACGCACTTTCGTCGGGCAGGCCGCCCGCCGGCGTAGCCTTGGTGCGCATTTCGGGCGCGCAGGCAACGGCGGCGCTGGCCGCACTGACCACAACGCTGCCGCCGCCACGCCAGGCGGCGCTGCGCACGCTGCGCGACCCCGGCGACAGTAGCATCCTCGACCGTGCGATGGTGTTGCGCTTTGTCGCTCCCGCCAGCGCTACCGGACAAGACGTCGTCGAGCTTCATCTGCATGGCGGTCCGGCCGTGGTCGCGGCGGTGTTGCGCGTGCTGGGCACATTGCCGGGGTTGCGGCTTGCCGAGCCGGGCGAGTTCACCCGTCGCGGCTTTGACAATGGCCGCTTCGACCTGAGCCAGTCGGAAGGCCTTGCCGACCTGATCAACGCCGAGACTGAAGCACAGCGGTTGTTGGCGCTCGATCAGGCCGGCGGACGGCTGCGCGACAAGGTCGAAGGTTGGCGCGAGGCCATCATTGCGTTGCGCGCCGAGGCCGAGGCCTGGCTCGACTTCGCCGAGGCCGAGGATGATGTCGAGGCCGGGCTGGCGAGCACTGCCAAGGCGGACGCGGCGATTGCCCGGCTGCGCGCCGACATCGCCGCAGCGCTGGCCGATGCCGGGCGCGGGATGCGGCTGCGCGACGGCCTGGCCATTGCTGTAGTCGGCGAACCAAACGTCGGAAAATCTAGCTTAATCAATATGTTGTCTGGGCGAGAGGCTGCCATTGTATCCGAGCATGCCGGCACCACGCGCGACTTGATCGAGCTGCCTTTGGTCATCGCGGGGGTTGGCGTGACCCTGATTGACACCGCTGGCCTGCGGGACACGAGTGACCCGGTCGAGGCCGAGGGAATCCGCCGCGCGCGTGCCCGCGCTGCGCAGGCAGACCTGGTTCTGCACATTGCTGTAACGCCACCCGAGGTGGCACTAGGGCAGGTGGTCATCAACAAGATCGACCGCAGCGGCCTGACAGCGGGCGTCTACGACGGTGTCATTCAAGTCTCGGCGACTACGGGCGCGGGGATTGCTGCGTTTGAAGGTTGGCTTGAAGACTGGGTGCGGACGGCGGTACGGCCGGGTGAAGCGGTACTGGTATCGCAGCTGAGGCACCGTCAGGCGCTGGCGGCCGCGCTCGACGATATCGACTCGGCACTGGCAACCGACGATTTGGTGCTCCGCGCCGAATCGCTGCGATTGGCATCGCGCGCACTCGGCCGTATCACCGGCGCAGTCGGGGTCGAGGATGTGCTCGAAGCCATATTCGGGCGGTTCTGTATCGGGAAATGACCGCGAAAACTGCGGGCCCATGAGCCAGAATCAAAATAATACTATTAATATCAAGACGTTAGATATACTCCGTCGTTCTCGTCGGCGGCTTTCAGCCGGTTGTTCCACGTGGAACATTTTGACTCATGCAACGCCGCGGCTGTATCGTCTAAACCATGCTCAACTATGACGTCATTGTCGTCGGCGGAGGCCACGCCGGTTGCGAAGCTGCGGCTGCTGCTGCGCGCCTTGGCGCGCGCACCGCGCTCGTGACGTTGCGCATCGAGGATCTTGGAACCCTGTCATGCAACCCGGCTATAGGCGGGTTGGGGAAGGGCCACTTGGTGCGTGAAATCGATGCACTCGATGGCCTGATGGGGCGCGTTGCCGACGCTGCCGGGATTCAATTCCGTTTGCTGAATCGCCGCAAGGGGCCGGCGGTGCAGGGACCGCGCGCACAAGTCGACCGTAAGCTTTATCGCCAGGCCATGCGCGCAGCGATTGCGGCGCAGCCAAATCTTGATGTCATTTGCGCCAGTGTCGAGTCGTTGCTGGGTGATGAGGCAAATGTGACGGGCATCATGACCTCGGCCGGCGAAATTCATGCGCCGGCAGTTGTGCTGACAACCGGGACATTCCTCGCCGGCAAGATGCATATTGGCGACCAGCAGTCCGACGGCGGCCGTGTTGGCGCACCGGCATCGCGGTCGCTTGCAGCGGATCTGCGCGCGCGTGGCCTGCCGATGGGGCGGCTGAAGACCGGTACACCGGCGCGGCTCGACGGCCGAACGATCGATTGGGCCGCGCTGGAGTGGCAATTCGGCGATGACGGACCGGTGCCATTCTCGGCGCTGACAACGCAGATCCAGCAGCCGCAGCTGCCGTGCGCTGTCACGCGGACAACGCCAGCGACGCATGACGTGGTTCGCGCCAACCTGGCATCTTCGGCGATTCACGCGGGCAACATCACAGGTTCCGGACCGCGCTACTGTCCGTCAATCGAGGATAAGGTGTCGCGCTTCGGCGACCGTGACGGCCACCAGATCTTCCTCGAGCCCGAAGGCGTGGATGATTTCTCCATTTACCCCAATGGGATATCGACTTCGCTGCCGGTCGATGTGCAGCGCGCGATGCTGGCAACAATTCCCGGATTGGAACGTGTTGAAATCTTGCGGCCGGGTTATGCGATCGAATATGACCACATTGATCCGCGGTGCCTGACGCCTGGGCTGGCACTTGCGGGTGTAAAGGGCTTGTGGCTAGCAGGGCAGATCAACGGCACCACCGGTTACGAGGAGGCCGGCGCTCAGGGCTTGGTGGCGGGTATCAACGCGGCACGATTCGCCGGCGGTAGCGCCGAAATGCATTTCGATCGCTCGACGTCGTATCTCGGTGTGATGATTGACGATCTAGTGACGCAGGGCGTCAGCGAGCCGTATCGCATGTTTACCTCGCGCGCCGAGTATCGCCTCAGTCTCCGCGCGGATAATGCCGATCTGCGGCTGACTCCACTTGGCTTGGGGCTGGGGTTGGTCGGTGTCGAGCGGCGCCAAGTTTTTGAGGCGCGCCAGCGGGCGATGAATCACGCCCGCGCGAAGGCGACGAGCCTCGGTGCGACTCCGGTCCAAGTGGCGCGCCATGGCGTTACAGTCAGTCAGGATGGTGTACGACGCAGCGCCTTCGAGTGGATGCGCTTTCCAGCCATCGATTGGGCCAAGGCGAACGATATCTGGCCGGAACTTGCTGAAATTGACCCGGCGATCGGCGCAAGTATCGAGACAGACGCGCGCTATGCCGTCTATCTGGAACGTCAGAATGATGATGTTGCCGCCTTCCGCCGTGATGAATCGCTGATTTTGCCCTCAGATTTGCGCTACGGCGAGATTTCGGGGCTCTCGGCTGAAATGGTCGAACGTCTGTCGCGTGCGCAGCCGGCAACCATTGGCGCGGCTGGTCGCGTTGCCGGCGTTACCGCCGGAGCACTGACGGCGTTGCTCGCTTACGCACGTCGCGCCGCGTGACCACGCGCGACGAGTTTGCGGCGGAATTCAATGTTCCACGTGGAACAATGTCGAAGTTTGATCTCTACGCGGACATGCTGATTGACTGGCAGTCGCGGATGAATCTCGTCGGACCATCGACATTGCACGATATCTGGGGCCGCCATTTCGCCGACTCAGCGCAGCTCTATGCGCTGGGCGCAGGGCGGTCGGGCCCGTGGATCGACCTGGGGAGCGGGGCAGGATTTCCGGCGCTGGTCGTGTCGCTGCTTGGTGCGCCCAACGTTCACCTCGTTGAATCAACAGCGAAAAAGTGCCGCTTCCTCGAAGCTGTGCGTGACGCATTGGGTTTGGAAGGCGTGACAATTCATAACAAGCGCGTCGAAGCGCTGGCGCCGATGGCTGCCGATGTCATCAGTGCACGTGCATTGGCTAACCTTAGCCAGCTGTTCGAATGGGGACTACGCTTTGCGACGCCGAAAACCCTATGGGTGCTACCAAAGGGCGAAGCAGCCAGCGACGAAATCGCTGCGGCGCGCCTAAAGTACAACTTCGATGTTGATCTGGTGCCGAGTCGTTCAGATCCGCGCGGTAAGATTGTGGTCGTAGGTAGAGTGAGAAGGAAGGCCGTATGACGCGCAAGCCGACATGCATTGCCATCGCCAACCAGAAGGGCGGGGTGGGCAAGACGACCACGGCGATCAACCTGGCGACGGCGCTCGCTGCGGTCGGGCACAGTGTTGTGCTGATTGATCTCGATCCGCAGGGTAACGCCTCGACCGGGCTGGGCATCGACCGGCGCACGCGTGAGACCTCGGTCTATGACGTGTTGCTGGGTGATGCGACGCTGGCGGAGGCGATGGTGGCGACGCGCGTGCCGGGCGTGGATGTGATTGCAATGGGGCACACGCACCGCGAGGTGCCGTCGCTTTATGTGAACGGCGCGCTGCTCGCGCAGGCGGCCAGCGCCAGGACCAGTCCAAGCGACCCCAAAACCCTGACGACCTTCATGCGACTATCCTTCCACGCCACGAGGCGGCGACTGTGTTTCACGCGGGATCGCGGCGCAAGCGAGGCGTCAGGCGCCCGCTGAGAAATCCGCAGGTCCGGCCGACGTTCCCTTCGCCGGACGCGGGGCGCCTTTCGCTGAAGCGGAGCCATGATCGCCCCGGCGCGTTGCTGCCCTGAGGCGCCCGTGGCGCCCGGCGACCCTTCGGGCTCGCGCTGCACAGAGGCGGGCCAAGCCGCCGCTCACTGGAGACTAAAACATGCGTACTGCAGTCCTGATCTGCGCCG
>CALDHQ010000063.1 GCA_937894055.1 uncultured Polymorphobacter sp. | reverse complement strand
CCACCGCGGGTTCGAATCCCGCCTGCTCCGCCAGAAAATGAATGGCCCCGTAGCTCTCTGAGTTACGGGGCTTTTTCTATGCTCCGGCGTTGATCGCAATCGGTATCCGGTGTCTGCCGAAGTCCCCGGCACGCAATCCAAATCGTCCTGCCAACGCTGTCCCGCAGGTCGGGCAATGCCCGGCGCCGGTCAGATGGTATTGCCGGATTTTGTACCAGTCGCGCTCCACCAGGGATGTCTTGCACACGGTGCACAGCGTGGTGTCGCCGTCGCCGCCGCTCATCCAGCCGCCGTTTGTGACGTCGCTGAAGGCGAAGCCAGCAAGCCCGCAGCGCGCCGGCAGCCCGCGCGTCCGACTGGTCGAACTCGGTCCCGGGCGCGGCACGTTGATGAGTGATTTCTGGCGCGCCACGGCGAGGGTGCCGGGGTTTCACGAAGCTGCCAGCCTGCATCTGGTGGAAACCAGCCCGGTATTGCGCACGGCGCAGGCGCGGCTGCTGCCGGACGCGGTGTGGCACGACAGTCTGGCGCAGGTGCCCGATGACTTGCCGCTGCTGGTTATCGCCAATGAGTTTTTCGATGCGCTGCCGGTGCGGCAGTTGCAGCGCACCGAAGCCGGTTGGCGCGAGCGGATGGTGACGCATGACGGGTCGCGCTTTGTGGCGGGTGCCGGAGCGTTGCCGCTCGATGCGCTGGTGCCGCCGGCTTTGGCCGATGCGCCGGTGGGTGCGGTGTGGGAAACCAGCCCCGCCGCCACTGCGATTGCTGCCGAAATCGGCGCGCGGCTAGCAGCTTCCGGCGGCGCGGCACTGTTCATCGACTATGGCTACACCGGCCCCGCGACCGGCGACACGCTGCAAGCGGTGCGCGCGCACGGCTATGTCGATCCGTTCGTCGATCCGGGTGAGGTCGACCTGACCGCGCATGTCGATTTCGCCGCGCTCGCCGCTGCGGCCGGTACCACCGCGCACGGGCCGGTCGGGCAGGGTGACTTCCTGCTGGCGCTCGGCCTGGCGCAGCGTGCCGAGGCGCTCAAGGCGCGCGCCGACACGCGGGGCCGCGCGCATATCGAAGCAGCGACGGCGCGGCTGACGGTGACGATGGGCGCGCTGTTCAAGGCGCTGGCGCTGACCGACCGCGACTGGCCAACGCCGGCCGGATTTGGCACAGAAGCGCCATGACTATCAGCTACCGCACCGCGACCACCGACGACGCCGCCCTCATGTCGGCTCTCGGCTCCGCGACGTTCGTCGAAACCTTCGGCCACATGTACAGTGCCGACAACCTCGCGAAATTCCTCGAAAACCACAGTGCCGCGAACTGGGCCGTCGAACTCGCCGACCCGGCCTATGCGGTGCGGCTGGCGTTCGATGGCGAGCGCGCCATCGGCTACACCAAATTCGGCCCGCCGCATTTGCCGTTCGAGCCCGAAGCCGGCCGCGTCGCCGGTGAATTGCGCCAGCTCTACGTGCTTTCCGGCTTTCACGGTGGCGGCATTGCCGTCACGCTCACCGACTGGCTGGTCGCCGAAGCCCGCGCCCGCGGCGTGCAGGACCTGTACCTGTCGGTGTTCACCGAAAACCCGCGCGCGCAGGCGTTCTACCGGCGCTACGGCTTCTACGAGGTCGGCCGCTATTCCTTCATGGTCGGCGACCATGCCGACGAGGATCTGGTGATGCGGTGCAAGCTCGATGACTAATCCGCCGTTCCTGACCAGCGCCGCACTCGCCGGCACCCGCCACGGCTTTCTCGGGCGCGAAGGCGGTGTCTCGACCGGCATCTTTGCGTCGCTCAACGTCGGCCTCGGCTCGGGCGATGACCGCGCCGCGCTGGCCGAAAACCGCCGCCGCGCCGTCGAAGCGGTCGCACCGGGCGCGACGCTGGTGACGCTGCACCAGGTTCACAGCGCCATTGCCGTGCCGGTCACCGGCGCGTTCGCCGATGACGCGCGCCCGCACGCCGACGCGCTGGTCACCGCGACTCCCGGGCTGGCGCTCGGCATCCTGACCGCCGATTGCGTGCCGATCCTGTTCGCCGACACCAAGGCCGGCGTCATCGGCGCCGCACATTCGGGGTGGAAGGGCACGCTGACCGGCGTGGCGGCGGCCACCGTCGCCGCGATGGAAGCGCTCGGCGCCGACCGCGCCAATATCGCCGCCGCCGTCGGGCCGTGCATCGCGCAACGTAGCTACGAGGTCGATTCGGGCTTCCGCGACCGCTTCCTCGCCGACGATCCCGAACACGACCGCTTCTTCATCCCCGGCAAACCC
>CALDHQ010000062.1 GCA_937894055.1 uncultured Polymorphobacter sp. | reverse complement strand
CCGAGGTTCTTGAGCGCCACGGTGAACAAATAGGTGTTGCCCGGCTGATAGTCGCGGTCGAACGTATAGTCGTGGCGCCAGCTGAAGCCGATGCGGAAACATTCGTCCTCATACGCCACGCCGATGCGGTGGCGCACCGGAGAGAAGCCGTCATTGGTGGTTGTCGGGTCTTCGGAGGTCGAGGTCAGATCGACGATGCTCGACGCGAAGATCGACCAGTATTTGGCAAACACCACGCGGCCGCCGACGCGCAATTCCTCGCGGTCGGCCAGATCCTCGATCGGAATGTTGCGGTTGAGCTTGACGTAGGCGACCGTCGCATAGGTCTGGCTGTTGCCGACCGCGATATCGATTTCGTTGGCGCGCGCGGCGAAGCTGTTGGGGTCGAAGCGCAGGCTCTGGGTGATTTCGAGCAGCTTGCCGACTTGCAGCGTGGTCCGCGTGACGATGTCCGACACCTTGCCCGACAGCCCGGTACCCGGCGGCAGGAACTCGTTGCTGCTGTCGAAGCGGTAGCTCTGGCCGATCTGCGTGCGCAACGCCAGTCGCGGCCGGTCGAGCGTATATTCGACGCCGTAGGTGACGCGCGTGCCGCCTTCCCAGCGGTCATAGCCGGGGAAGCGGTTGATCGAGAACAGGTCGACGGTGTTGAAGTTGATCGAGCGCGCATCCTCGTTGGGGATGTTGGCATTGCGCCCCGTCGGGCTGGCGACGAACTGCACGCGCGGCGTCAGCGTCTGCACGCCGCCGAATGCCGGCCCGGCCAGCGGCCAGCGGAAATCGAGCGCGGCGGCGGGCAGGAAACGCGTGTGCCAGCCGTCGCGGCCGGCATAGATCGGCAGGTCGGCGAGCACGGTTTCGCTGGCGTGGTAGACGTCGCCGCGGAGCTGCGCCAATGCATCGATGCGCAGGCCGCCCTTGGTAATCGTGTCGATGTTCCACACCGCACTGGCGAGCGCGCGCTGCATGTCGGTGCCGTCGGTGCGGGTAATCACCAGGCTGTTGGCGTTGACCGCCAGCGTGCCGCCCAGAATCTTTTCCTCGGGGTTCCACAGATAGTTGATCAGCGGCAGCGCCACCGGCGAGGCGCCGAAGCTGTCGCCGACCGCCAGGCCCTGAAACGCCCAGCCCTGGATCGACAGATAGCTGTCCGACCCGAAGCGTTCGACGTTGAACGTCGAGCGCAGCGTGTCATCGAGCGAGATGTCGTAGCGCCGCGTGAAGGTATCGTCGGTGGCGTAGCGCGCCGAAAATGTCGTGCGCCAGTTGGCATTGTGCTGGAACTGGCCGTTGGCGGCGAAATAACCGCGGAATTCATCGCCGAGGCTGATCCGCGTAACATTGTCGGGCGCCAGAATCGAGCGGTCGGCGTAGGTGAACAGCCCCGAAAACTGCACCGGCCCTTGCGCGAACAGCTGGCGGTAATCGAAACCCAGCGCCGGATTGACCGCGGTGTAGATCCACGGCGTGATCGTCAGGTCCTTGTCGGGCGCGATCGACCACAGATACGGCACCGCCAGCCCGAAGCCGAGGTTGGCGTTGTACGACACCACCGGCACCAGCAGACCGGTGGCGCGCGTCGCGACACCGTCGGGGTGCGACATCGTCGGCAGGAACATCACCGGCTGGCCGAAGAAGTCGAGCGTCGCGTCCTTGTAGCTGATGCGGTGCTTGACGGGGTCGTGCGTGACCTTGACGGCGCGGACCTTCCACAGTGGCTCCTTGGCGCAGCCATCTTCGCCGACCACCGCGCACGGCGAATAGACCGCGCGGTTCATCACCGTCTTGCCCGAAATCCGCACGCCCGATTGCGCCGCCAGCCGCCCGCCGCCTTCGAGCACCAGCAGGATGTTGTCGAGCGCACCGTCGCGCAGCGAATCGGTCAGCTCGACGCGGTCGCCGAACACGCGGTTGCCGCTTGGGTCGGTGGTGGTGACGTTGCCTGTCGCGATGATCTGCCCGGTGGTGCGGTCCCAGCTCACCGAATCGGCGGTCAGCACATAGCCGTCGCGGCTGATGTGCACGGCGCCCTGCGCGGTGACGATCTGGTCGTTTTCCGAATAGCCGATCTGGTCGGCGGCAAAGTCGATGGTGTCGCCGGGCTTGAGCGCGGCGGGCAGCGGCACCGGCTGCTTGGCGGCAGGCTTGGCCGGGTCGTAGTTGTTCGTCGTGACATCCGCCGACGGCGTCACATAGTCCTGCGCCATCGCTGCCGACGCTAGAAGCGATGCCACCAGCGCCGCGAGTTTGGGGGCAGTCGAAGCAACGTTGCGGGCAGGGCGAGGGGGCAAGCGGCACTCCGGCGGGAAGTCTGGTCTGCGTCTTAGGCCGCACTACCGCTGCCCGCAAGGCGCGGGCTTTACGCAGGCAGGCCGGCAACGCTAGATGGCGCCAACTTGCAAATGGAAAGACTTCAGATGGACATCGCCTTCCAGACCGCTGCCGCTGCCGATCCCGCCGGCACGCTCGTCGTTTTCGCCGCCAAGGATGCGGTGCTGTCGCGCGCTGCACAGGCGCTCGATGCCAAACTCGGCGGGCAACTGGTCCGTGCCCTCAAGAGCGCACGCTTTGAAGGCGACGTCGCCAGCCTCGTCGAAATCCTCGCACCCGCCGGCATGGCCGCCTCGCGCGTCATCGTCGCCGGCACCGGCGCCGCCGGCAAGGCCGACGCCGGCGCGTTCGAAAAGATCGGCGGCGCGCTCGCCGCCAAGCTGCTGACCAGCGGCGAAACCAGCGTGACGGTCGATTTCGATGGCGTCGACGATATCGCGATTTCGCGTGACGAAGCTGCCGCGCGGCTGGCACACGGCAGCGCACTGCGCAGCTGGCGCTATGACCTCTATCGCACCAAGCTCAAGCCCAATCAGAAGCCGACGCTGACGGCGCTGACCGTCGTCAACGCCCCCGCCGGTGCCGATGCTGCGCACACCGCGCTCGCTGCGCTGGCGCGCGGTGTCGGCGTGGCGCGTGAGCTGGTCACCGAGCCGGCGAACATCATCTACCCCGAAAGCTTCGTTGAACGCGTCAAGAAGCTGGCGCCGGCCGGCCTCGTCATCGAAACGCTCGACGAGCCGGCGATGAAGAAGCTCGGCATGGGCGCGCTGCTCGGCGTGTCGCAGGGCTCGGTGCGACCGCCGCGTATGCTGGTGCTGCGCTGGAACGGCACCGGTGATACCAACGCCAAGCCCGTCGTGCTGGTCGGCAAGGGCGTGACCTTCGACACCGGCGGCATTTCATTGAAGCCGCCCGCCGGCATGGAAGACATGAAGTGGGATATGGGCGGTGCGGCCGCCGTCGCCGGCGCACTCACGTCGTTGGCCGCGCGCGGTGCCAAGGCGCACGTCATCGGCGTCTGCGGGCTCGTTGAAAACATGCCCGACGGCAACGCCCAGCGCCCCGGCGACGTGGTCACCAGCATGTCGGGCCAGACTATCGAAGTCATCAACACCGATGCTGAAGGCCGGCTCGTGCTGTGCGACGCAATTTGGTGGGCGCAGGAAACCTTCAACCCCGAAGTCGTCGTCGATCTCGCGACCTTGACCGGCGCCATCATCATCACGCTCGGCCATGAATATGCCGGCTGCTTCAGCAACGACGATGGCCTCGCCGCCAAGTTGCTCGCCGCCGGTGACGCCAGCGGTGACAAGCGGTGGCGCATGCCGATCGGCGATGCCTATGACAAGCTCATCGACTCGCCGATTGCAGACATCAAGAACGTCGGCCCGCGCGAAGGCGGCTCGATCACCGCGGCGCAGTTCATCCAGCGCTTCGTCAAGCCCGGCGTGAAATGGGCGCA
>CALDHQ010000061.1 GCA_937894055.1 uncultured Polymorphobacter sp. | reverse complement strand
TCGCATCAGACCTGCCCTGCAATTTGAGCCGGGCCAGCCATTCTTCGCCGATCACGCCGAACGTGTCGCCGGAGATAGCGCGCGCGTCGCGCTCATCCTGCTTGCGGCGTTCAGCGGGGTCTTCGCCGGCGGCGATCAATCGACGCGCCGATTCGCGCTTGGCGCGGGCATCCGCGAGGCTGACGTCGGGAAATACCCCGAAAGCCAGCGTCCGGAATTTGCCGCCAAATCGATAATTGAACCGCCAGTAGCGGTATCCCTCGGGCGTCACGAGGAGATACATCCCCCGTTCGTCGGTCAATTTGTAGCTTTTTTCCGCAGGTTTTGCGTGGGTTATGGCAATCGCGCTCAGTGCCATGAGGGTATCTCCAAAATCACTTTCAGCAGATACCCTCAGATATACCTTCAATTGCCACGGATTTCAACGGATCGGGCTGGATGCCTCGGGATCGTGCGCAGCTCTAGTCATTGTAAAATAACGAGTTTCCGGATTCGTATGGACGTCGATGGACACGAAATGGTGCCGGCTGCAGGAATCGAACCCGCGACCCCCTGATTACAAATCAGGTGCTCTACCAACTGAGCTAAGCCGGCGCACGTCGCGCGCGGCGCCTTATGCGCCGCGCGCGCTTGCGGTTCAAGTCGCCGATTCGACGGGGGGATCGTTGCGGGTTTTCCACAGCGACCAGCCGACGCCGGCGGCCAATATGCCGACGGTTATGCCCAGCGACAGCGACGCCGGGAACTTGCCGCCTTCGAAGCCGAGCAGGTCGCCGACGAAGATCTTCGAGCCGATGAACACCAACAGCACGCTCAGCGCATACTTCAGATAGTGGAAGCGGTGGACCATCGCCGCGAGCGCGAAATACAGCGCGCGCAGGCCGAGGATAGCGAAGATGTTCGACGTGTAGACGATGAACGGGTCGGTGGTGATCGCGAAGATCGCCGGGATCGAATCGACCGCAAACACCAGGTCGACAAACTCGACCATCACCAGCGCCAGCAACAGCGGCGTCGCGAACGTCGCGAGCTTGCCGGTCTTGGGGTCGACCTTCTTGACGGTGAAGTCATGGCCGTGGAGCTCGTCGGTGATGCGGAAGTGGCCGCGGATGTAGGCGAGGATCTTCGAATCGCCGACCGAATAGTCCTGCTCGGCCATCATCCACATGCGGACGCCGGTGTAGATCAGGAACGCGCCGAAAATGTAGAGCGCCCAGTGGAACTGCTCGACGATGGTGGTGCCAAGCGCGATCATGATGCCGCGCAGCACGATGACGCCGAGGATGCCCCAGAACAGCACGCGGTGCTGGTAGAGCCGGGGGATCGCGAAATAACTGAATATCATCGCGATGACGAAGACGTTGTCCATCGCCAGGCTCTTTTCGATGACATAGCCCGTCACATATTCTTCGGCGGCGACCAGCCCGAGTTGCCACCACACCACCGCGCCGAACGCCAGCCCCAGCGTGATGTAGCCCGCCGAAAGCCACAGGCTTTCCTTGACGCTGATCTCATGCTCGTCGCGGTGCAGCACGCCGAGATCGAGCGCCAGCAGCGTGAACACGATGCCGAGGAAGCCCAGCCACATCCACAGCGGCTTGCCCAGAAAGTCGAATAACAGAAATTCCATGATACCTTGCCCCGCACGCCCGTCGGCGCGCATCCTTTTTCAAGGGAAGCGCCGACATCACGCACGACGTCTCGTGCGCCAGAGGGGCCCGGCTACGCCGCTAATTGGGAAGCCGAACCGCGCCTGACAAGTGTCATGAACTTTTTTTATGTATCCGGGGTATCGGCGCGGATGACGAGCGCATGGATGCGGTCAGGTGCCATCAGGTCGCCCAATGCGGCATAAACGGCGCGCTGGCGAGCGACGCGCGACAGGCCGGCGAACGCTGCCGCCTTGATGATGACGGTGAAATGGCTCTCGCCACCGGCGCGGTGGCCGGCGTGGCCGCGATGCTGATGGCTGTCATCGATGATCTCGAGGCTGGCGGGATGCAGCGCTGCGACAATACGGGCCTCGATCTGCTCTGCCATCGTCGCCATCTTCACCACTCCCAAAGCCGCTGCGCCTCGTATAGGGACAGGCGGACCACCAGCCAAGGCCGCGCATTTGTCGGAAGAAGCTCCAGTACGGCGGCCACGTTTCCACGGCCGCGTCGAACGTCCCGAACCCGAACGCTGTGCGGCGCCGGGCTGCACGGCGGTGGGCGAGTTCCGCGCGCCACTGTCGAATCGCGAGCCCGGCAGCGTCGGCGGCTGGCAGTTCCTGTGCCTCGACCATGTCCGCGAATTCAACGCCAGGTATAATTTTTTCGACGGGCTAAGCCCCGATGATATTGCCGCGGCGCAGTCGCCTTTGGCGGGTTGGGAACGCGCCGCGCATGATCCGACGATACGCTTCAACGACCCGCTGGGCGCGATGCTGATCGACCGCGGCCTGGCGCCGCCGCCGGCTTCGACGCTCAGCTGTCCACGCTCAACGCTCAGCTGGCGGACTTCAGTCCGCCCCACGCCCGCACCTCGGCCTTCCTTCCGTCTCTCTACCAGGGCGCCAACACCTCGTTCCGCGCCGGCGCCCCGGCGAACAAGGTCATCCCGAATCTCCAGAGCGAGTTCACCACGCAGGATGCGC
>CALDHQ010000060.1 GCA_937894055.1 uncultured Polymorphobacter sp. | reverse complement strand
CCTCGCCGACACGGCGCGGCTGCTCAAGCTGCGCGGCACCGCGATGCAGGCCGCGGTCCCCGTCGGTGTCGGCGCCATGGCGGCACTCCTCGGCGCGACGCTCGAACAGGCCGAAGCTGCGTCGCGCGATGCGGCACAGGGTGAAACCTGCACTGTGGCGAACGACAATGCCCCCGGCCAGGTCGTCATTTCTGGCCACAAGGCCGCCGTCGAACGCGCCATCGAGATTGCCAAGACCTTGGGCGTCAAGCGCGGCATGCTGCTGCCGGTGTCGGCGCCGTTCCACTGCGCGCTGATGCAGCCCGCCGCCGATGCGATGGCGGCGGCGCTCGCCACCGCCGCGTTGAACGGCCCGTTCGTGCCGCTCGTCGCCAATGTCACCGCCGCACCGGTCAGCGACGCCGACACCATCCGCGGCCTGCTGGTCGAGCAGGTCACCGGCATGGTGCGCTGGCGCGAATCGGTGCTGGCGATGGCCGAACTCGGCACCGAATGCTTCGTCGAACTCGGCGGCAAGGTCGTCGGCCCGATGATCAAGCGCATCACCCCCGAGCTGCAAGTCGAACACGCCGGCGACATGGACAGCATCGAAGCTCTCGCGAAAGGACTATGACCATGTTCGATTTGACCGGCATGACCGCGCTCGTCACCGGCGCCAGCGGCGGGCTGGGTTCCGCCATCGCGCGCGGCCTCGCTGCCCAGGGCGCGCGCGTCGCGCTGTCGGGGACGCGCGTTGCGCCGCTCGAAGCACTCGCCGCCGAACTGCCGGGGTCGGTGGTGCTGGCGTGCGACCTGTCCGACGCGGCGGCCGTCGATGCCCTCGTCGGCCGCGCGGTCGAAGCGCTCGGCTCGCTCGACATCCTCGTCAACAACGCCGGCGTGACGCGCGACAACCTCGCGATGCGCATGAAGGACGAGGAATGGGACACGGTCATCCGCGTCAACCTCGAGGCCGCGTTCCGCCTCGCCCGCGCCGCGCTGCGCCCGATGATGAAGGCGCGCCACGGCCGCATCATCTCGGTGACCTCGGTGGTCGGCGTCACCGGCAATCCGGGGCAGGCCAATTATGCCGCGTCGAAGGCCGGGCTCATCGGCATGTCGAAGGCGCTGGCGCAGGAAGTCGCCAGCCGCAACGTCACCGTCAATTGCGTCGCGCCCGGCTTCATCACCTCGCCGATGACCGACGTGCTGCCCGAAGCGCAGAAGGAAGCGCTGACGGGACGGATTCCCGCCGGCCGGCTCGGCGAAGGCGCCGATATCGCTGCCGCCGTGGTCTATCTGGCGTCGCGCGAGGCAGCTTACGTCACCGGCCAGACGCTGCACGTCAACGGCGGGATGGCGATGATTTAGCAGGGCAGAACCGCCCCAAGCTGCGCCCTGCCACTTGCCACAAGGCGCGCGCGCGGCTATCGGCTTGGGGGACACAAATCAGGGGCACCGCGGCGCCAGCCAAGGTCAGTCAATTTCGGAAGGAACGAGCATGAGCGACATCGCAGACCGCGTTAAGAAGATTGTCGTCGAGCACCTCGGCGTCGAAGCCGACAAGGTCACGACCGAATCGAGCTTCATCGACGATCTCGGTGCCGACAGCCTCGACACCGTCGAGCTGGTGATGGCGTTCGAAGAAGAATTCGGCGTCGAAATCCCCGACGATGCAGCCGAGAAGATCCTGACCGTCAAGGACGCGATCGGCTTCATCGAGGCCAACGCCGCGGCCTGAGCCGCGCGCGCCGGGAAGATCAGTTTGATCATCGACCTGCCAAGACGGCTCTCCGCACACGCCGGGGAGCCGTTTTGTTTGGCGCTTACGCATAAGCGCTGGCAGTATGAATTGCGGGCCAAGCAGCGCCCGCTGGCGGCAGGGGTTGCCGCCACCAACGAAAGGAAGCGCCAATGCGCCGCGTCGTCGTAACCGGACTGGGCATGGTCACACCGCTGGGGGCCAGCGTCGAACGCACCTGGGCGAACATCCTCGCCTCGAAGTCCGGCGCCCGCCAGATCACGCGCTTTGACGCCAGCGATTATGCCTGCACCATCGCCTGCGAAGTGCTGCGCGGCGACGGCAGTGGCGAGACCTTCGATGCCGACCTCCGCGTCGACCACAAGGTCCAGCGTCAGGTCGATCCGTTCATCATCTACGGCATCGACGCCGCATCCCAGGCACTCGAAGACGCCGGACTGACCGACATGAGCGAGGAAGAACGCTACCGCGCCGGCGTGCTGATGGGTTCGGGCATCGGCGGTCTGCCGGGCATCGAGAAGGAATCGATCGTGCTGTTCGAACGCGGCCCGCGCCGCGTGTCGCCGCACTTCGTCCACGGCCGGCTGATCAACCTGATTTCGGGTCAGGTTTCGATCAAATACGGCCTGATGGGCCCCAACCACGCCGTCGTCACTGCGTGCTCGACCGGTGCGCACGCCATCGGCGACGCGGCCCGGCTGATCGCCATGGATGACGCCGATGTCATGGTCGCCGGCGGCGCCGAAGGTGCGATCTGCCCGATCGGCATTGCCGGTTTCGCCCAGGCGCGCGCGCTGTCGACGGGCTTCAACGCTACCCCTGAAAAGGCTTCGCGCCCCTATGACAAGGACCGCGACGGCTTCGTCATGGGCGAAGGCGCCGGCATGGTGGTGCTCG
>CALDHQ010000059.1 GCA_937894055.1 uncultured Polymorphobacter sp. | reverse complement strand
CGGCGGCGGCGGGCGCGGCGCTGGCGCGGGTGTGCGAGGACGATGTGCACGCGGAGCGGCTGCGGCAGGCGGGGTTGGTGCGCGCGCGGGCGTTCAGTTTCGAGCGACTGGCGCGGGAGCGCGTGGGGGCGATTTTTATCATTCCTTCGCCGGCCTTGGGGGCGCTGCTTGGCTTATCAGTAGAGAGCGGTAAGCCGCTGGGCGAGTTGCTTTCCCATATCGCCCGGCTGCATGGCCGCCGCGCCCCGGTGCGACTGCCGCGCGCGCCGCTGTTCCCGCTGACCAACATCCTCAGCTTGGTCGGTGCATCAGGGCTCGCGGTGCTGGCATGGCGCGATGCCGATGCCGGGCGCCCCGGTATCATCGCGGTCACGGTGGTGCTGGTGCTCGCCGCGCTCTACTATTGGTTCGTGCTGTCGCGCCGCCCGGGCGGCTGGGTGCTGCACAAACCCGAGCCATTGTTCGCCGATTAAGGCTTCATAGCCATCTGTGCTCGGATTGCGGCGAACATTAGTTGCGTCAAATTGCGTGCCATAATGATGCAAAATGACGGGCAAGACCGCAGTTGGACCGGAACGAACCACTATCGGAGGACTGCGGCGAAGGTCAGCAGGAAGTAGCCGGTCGTCGCAAATATTCCCAAGCCGGCAACCCACTGCGCCCATCGCGCTGGTGAAGCAAACCCGATCAGGCAGGGAATGAAGTTCGGCAGTGTCACCAGTGTTGCTTGCAGAAAGAGCGCCGGCGTTGGCGTCTTCAGGGCGATGAAATTGCTGGACAGTGCCAAGGTCGTAAAGAGGGCAAACAAGCCCCAGAAGATGCGCCGATTGTGCCAATAATAATGTTCGAGATCGATCTCGCCATCGTCGAATTCCGGTGCCGCGACCGCACACAATAGATAGACAGAAACGGCATAGAGAAATGACAAGCTGATTGCCGTCAGGTCCCACGCGGTGACGTTGCGAAAATCCCAGCCGAATAGCCAGCTGACAAAAACCTGCATACCGGCGTTCAGCATCATCAGCGCTTGCAGGGCCGAAAAACGCACCCGATCGCGCGCCTGGATCAAGGCCCCAATGCGCGACAGCAGATGCGTCAATGCAAGGGCATAGATGAACGAGACCAGCGTCAGTATGAACTCGAACGGATGCATCTCGCACTTCCCCCCCCCGAACGACCGATGCGAGTGTCGCGGGAACCGGGCCGACCGATAGACCGGGATTGCATCGATGATCGGCCATCGCGGCCGCTACAAGGGCACGTTAGCAAGGTCGACTTTTTTGGCAACCTGAGGTTGGAGGTGACTGTTGCTGGAGCCTATCCGGTGTGCCAACCGTCGCATGAACGGCATACCATCTACATGGTTGGAGGTTTCCGCACGGTCTGCCAATGATGGGCATATTGGCGTGGAGGCGACGAAATGGAACGCCGCTCGTGCCGCGCACCGTCGCGATTTAGCGTAATTTGATGGGGTGATCTCGGGAGAATAGATATGTCGGACAACGCATCAAAAATGGGTTCGGTTCTAAGGGAGGCGGACGCACCGCTGTCGGCGACCTTAGGGACAACTCGATATTTTGAGATCGACTCGGATATAGCGAGCGCTCGCTACGGCGTGTGGATAACGACACCACCGCAGTACGACCAGGACCCCGGCGGCCGCTTTCCGGTGATCTATCAGCCGGACGGCAACTTTGCCGCCGCCGCGCATGCGTCGGTTCACAGCATGGCCTGCGCTGACATCATCAACCCGATCCGCCCGTTCATCCTGGTCTCCATCGGCTACACCGGCGAGGACGTGCGCCGGGCCGCCGCGGTGCGCGTGCGCGACCTTCTTCCCCCCGGCGAGCCGTCGTGGGAGGGATTTAAAAGCTATCTCAGCCAGGCCGCTGAAAGCGGTGCCATGTCGCGCGACGTGGTCGACCTTTGGCGCTACAACATGGAGCACCCCGCCGCCGACAAGTTTTTGGCTTTCATTATAAACGAGCTCCACCCGCGGGTCGCCGATGGCTGGCGCGTGAATGAGGCGGAAGCCGGACTCTATGGCTACTCTTATGGCGGCCTTTTCGCGGCGTACGCAGCCCTGACGCGCCCATCCCTTTTCCGCAGGATTGGCGCGGGGTCGCCGGGTATCCTCGCAGGGCGCTCGCGCATCTTCACTTTATATGACGAGGCGCTGGCCGCCAGCGCCGATCACTCTGGCCGACGGCTGCATGTCTCTGTCTGCGAACGCGAGATCAGCCGGCCGACCATCTACCAACCGATTATCGGCCTTGGCACGGCTGAGTTCCTGTCCCGCCTAGGCCAGACGCCACTCAAGGGCCTGACAGTGACCTCGCGTACGGTGGAGCACGAATCGCACATCAGCGGCGTTTTTCCTGCCTGGTACAGCTTTCTGCGCGATTCCTACGCATACGACTGAACGGATGACTACGTCGCAATCCAAGGGGAAGTGGGCGTCACGTCCCGCCAGCCCGCGAGGGTATCGACCATCAGTTCAAGAACAATAGCCTCCTTTTATCGAGCCAGTAATGTCGGCCGTTGGGCGCCAAATTGAACACGCTAATGCTCGTTGTCTGCAAGGCCGCTTTGGTGGATGCCAATGGCAGCTATCACAGTAGGATCAGCCGAAAGCGGAATGGCCGGTTCGAGCTTCCCGCGCTGGATAGCTGCCGTTTGAGCGATACTGTGGCGTGCTATAATTCGACCCGGTGTGCCGCCGCACCGCTGCTGCGGTCTCTAAACTGGGTCGTACCAAATCGGCGACGTTACCGCGCGTTCCTGTTGCACCATCGGCACGACCGCATCCATCTTCACCTTGTATTTCACGCTATCATACAGCGTCCAGCGCGGCGTCGGGATTTCGATGGCACGGGCGTAATAGAAGGCGCGGGCCTTGGGATCGAATTCAGGATCGGTGAAGCTGCCGACGAGTTCGGTCGCGCCGATGCTGTTGGTGTAGGTCGCAGTCTTCAAGTCGACGGTGTTGCCGACCGGCGGCAGCTTGCCGCTGGCGTCAGGCTGGCGCGCGCCGCCCCATTTGATGTTGAAGATCTTCTCGTGCGTCTTGCCCTTGGCATCGACCCAGCCCTTGATGATCTGGACGCGGTCGAGGTTGGCGCCTTCGGGGTCCTTTTGCGCTGCCACCAGGAACGTCGGT
>CALDHQ010000058.1 GCA_937894055.1 uncultured Polymorphobacter sp. | reverse complement strand
GAGCCCGCCGCTGACGAGGTTGGGCGCGATCACCATCGGCAGCCCGACGGCAAAGTTGAACAGCGCCGCCGCGAAAAATGCCAGTCGCCAACCGGTCATGCCCGCCCCCTCAATCAAAGCTGCTGTACGTGGCGACGCTCGGCGCCACCGGGTCGAGGCGCACCCATAACCCCAGTGCTCCCGCGGCAATCACCAGCACCAGCACCGCCGCCCAGGCGCCACCACGGCCCAGCGGCGGGCGCAGCGGCCACAACAGTAGCAGCGCGATCGGCAGCAGCACGGCAGCGGCCCAGGGCATGGTGATGCCGATGCCGAGCAGCAGGAAATGCCCGAAATCCGCCGCCATCGCCAGGCCGAGCGCGGCGACGACGAGCGCCGCGACGGTGCCGAACAGCGGCACATAGGCAGCGACCAGCATCGCCACCGCCGCCAGCAGCAACGGCCAGGCAAACAGCGGCCCGGCGGCGGGGATGAAAATCTGGATGGCGACCGCGATGATCAGATTGAGCAACGCCAGCCCGATCCAGCCGCCGTCGCGGGCGCGGTCGTGGCGCACCGTGCCCAACACCGCCGCCAGCCCGGCAAAACCGAGCAGCAACGCCGCAAGTTCGATGCGCGGCAGCGCCGCCAGCCGGTCATAATAGTTGGTCGGTCCGTCGGCGCCCGACAGCAGGTTGAAGCCATAGATCAACCCGCCCGCGACCAGCACCGCCAGCGGCCCGACCAGCAGCCCGGCAACGATGTCGCGGACGCGCCAGTCGCGCGCTGTACGCCGCGCCGCCACGATGATGAGCGCCAGCGCCACGCCGAGCACGACCCAGCCGACCCACACCGGATAGGCGATGACGAAGCCGCCGAGCACATCCGAGAATACCGCATCGGGCGCGGCCGCAGGCAGCGCCGGCGCAGTCAGCAGCGCGCGCGTCAGGTCGAGCGCCTGTGCGCCCATGTCCTGCACCGAGCGCGCGTCGAGGTTCTCGGGCGTCGCCAGCGGCGAGTGATAGAGCGCGGCATTGCCGAGGAACGCGTAGTTGTAGCCTGGAATCGCATTCGGCTTCGCCATCGTCAGGTCGGTGTTGTTGGGCAGCATCTGGTAGATGCGCACCGACAGCGAATTGGCTTTGGGGCTGTGGACGTTGCGGCGCAGCACGTCGACCATTTGGCCATTGGGGCCGATGGTTTCGAACATCGTCGCGCGGCCGCCGCCACCGCGGGTTTCCATGTTGACGATCATGCCGATCCGGCTGGCCAGCGGGTCGCCGGCAAAGAAGCCGCGCGCACCGTCGAGCCCGAGTTCCTCGGCATCGGTGAGGATGATCGCCAGCCCG
>CALDHQ010000057.1 GCA_937894055.1 uncultured Polymorphobacter sp. | reverse complement strand
GCCGGATGCAGCAGCGCCCGCCCAATGCCCGGGTGCAGGGCCAAGGCCCTGCCCGCCGGAGGCCCTTAACTCTTAAGCTAACTCAGGCAGCTGATTACGCGCACCGGCCAAGCTATACATCGCCCGCTGCAGCTTTTCGAAGGCGCGCACCTCGATCTGGCGGACGCGTTCGCGGCTGATGTTATACTGCTGCGACAGTTCCTCGAGCGTTTCGGGTTCGTCGATCAGCCGGCGCTGCGTCAGGATGTGCTTTTCGCGCTCGTTGAGGCTGTCCATGGCTTCGGTGAGCAGCGCGTGGCGCTGGTCGCGTTCCTGGGCATCGGCGACGATTTCGTCCTGGATGGGGCCGGTGTCGGTCAGCCAGTCCTGCCACTCGCCGTCGCCGTCTTCACGCATCGGGGCATTGAGCGAGGTGTCACCGCCCATCGCCATGCGGCGGTTCATGTTGACGACTTCGTCTTCGGACACACCGAGCGTCGTGGCGATCTTGGCGACATCTTCGTGATGCATGTCGCCGTCTTCCATCGCGTTGATCTTGCCCTTGAGCCGGCGCAGGTTGAAGAACAGCTTCTTCTGCGCGGCGGTCGTGCCGATCTTCACGAGGCTCCACGAGCGCAGGATATATTCCTGGATCGAGGCGCGGATCCACCACATCGCATAGGTCGCAAGGCGGAAGCCGCGTTCGGGGTCGAACTTCTTGACGCCCTGCATCAGCCCGATATTGCCTTCGGAAATCAGCTCGGCGACGGGCAGCCCGTAGCCGCGGTAACCCATGGCAATCTTGGCAACCAGACGCAGGTGGCTCGTCACCATCTTCGCGGCGGCCTCGGGGTCCTGATGTTCGGCCCAGCGCTTGGCGAGCATGTACTCCTGCTCGGGCGCCAGCAGCGGGAACTTGCGGATTTCAGCAAGGTAGCGGTTCAGCCCGGCTTCGGGGCCGATCGCTGGGATAACGGCGGGCACATTGGCCATCAAAAATTCCTCAGATCGAAAGACGACTAATCAAGTCCTGTATATCCGCTGGCAGCGGACTCAGGTAAGAAACTTTTTCTTTGGTGATGGGATGGATGAAGCCCAGCGTCGCGGCGTGCAGCGCCTGGCGCGCGAAGCCGAGCTCGGCGAGATCGGCACGGTGCTGGCTGCGGGTGCGTCCATAGGCTGGATCTCCGAGTAAGGGGTGTCCAATGGACGCCATATGAACGCGGACCTGATGCGTACGCCCGGTTTCAAGCTTGCATTCGACAACGCTGGCATCACGCAAAGGTTGCACCAGCCGGTAATGCGTCACGGCATGTTTGCCGCGGCCTTCAGGCACGATCGCCATTTTCTGACGGTTGGCACTGCTACGCGCCAGCGCGCCCTCGATGCGCCCGGCCGGCGGGACCGGCTGGCCGAAGACGACTGCCGTGTAGAGCCGCTCGACGGTATGGGCGGCGAACTGCCGCGATAGGCCTTCATGCGTCGGATCGTCCTTGGCGACGACCAGCAGCCCCGAGGTATCCTTGTCGATACGGTGAACGATGCCCGGCCGTGCGACGCCGCCGATGCCCGACAGCCGCCCGGCGCAATGATGCAGCAGCGCGTTGACCAAAGTGCCGTCGAGATTGCCCGCAGCCGGATGCACGACCAGCCCGGCAGGCTTGTCGACGATCAGCAGGTGCGCGTCTTCGAATACCACGTTGAGCGCGATATCCTGCGCCACCGAATGCGACGGCGCCGGCACCGGGATCGTCACCGTCAGCCGGTCACCGGCGACCGCCTTCTTGGCAGGGTCGCGCAGCAACCCGCTGGCGCCGGCAACCGCGCCGCTGCTCATCAGGGCCTTCAGCCGCTCACGCGACAAGGTCGGCACGAGCACGGCAAGCGCCCGGTCGAGCCGCCAGCCCGCCATTTCGGGCGTGACCGCAACGCGCACTTCCGCAGGCGCATCAGCAAGCCCCCCAGAATCAGCAAGCATCGACATTTTGTCCCCCATCGCCTAGCCGATGTCGGGATGAATGGTCAGATTGCAAGTTGCACGATTGCCACGGTGGCGCTTGAATCGCTGCAGGCGCATGCGCGCAGCGCTGCGCCGCTGGAAGCCTGCGGGCTGTTGCTGGGTCATGCGGGGTCCATACGCGCCGCCATTAGCACCAAAAACGTCGCACCGCACCCCGAACGCAGCTTTGAAATCGACCCGGCGGCACTGCTGCGCGAACACCGCGAAGCCCGCGGCCGCGGCGAGGCCGTCATCGGCCATTATCATTCGCACCCCAACGGCAGCCTCGAGCCCTCAAAGACCGACGCAGCGCGCGCGCTCGAGGACGGTCAGTTGTGGCTCATCGTCAGTGCCACCGGCGTACGCGCCTGGCAGGCCGTCGCCGGCGGCGCGTTACACGGTAGCTTTGCGCCGGTCGAACTGGTGGTC
>CALDHQ010000056.1 GCA_937894055.1 uncultured Polymorphobacter sp. | reverse complement strand
CTGCTCGGCGCGATCTACACGACACTCGATCTGGCCACCGACACCCCGGCCCGCGACCGCTGCGGCAGTTGCTCGGCGTGCCAGTCAGCGTGCCCGACAAACGCCTTCCCCGCCCCGTACCAGCTCGATGCGCGACGCTGCATTTCCTACCTGACCATCGAACACAAAGGCCCGATCCCGGTCGAATTCCGCACCGCCATCGGCAACCGCATCTACGGCTGCGACGATTGCCTTGCCGTCTGCCCATGGAACAAGTTCGCGCAGGCCGCGCACGACCTGACCTATCGCCCGCGCGCCGAACTCGTCGCGCCGGCGCTCGCCGACCTGCTGGCGCTCGACGATGCGGGGTTCCGCGCCATATTCGCGGGTTCACCGGTCAAACGCATTGGTCGCAATCGCATGGTTCGCAACGCCGCGATTGCAGCAGGAAACAGCGGCGATCCAACGCTGATGCCGGTGCTGCGAATGCTTGTCGCTGACGCCGATGCCGTGGTCGCCGAAGCGGCCGGCTGGGCGCTCGAACAGCTTAGCGCGGTGCCGTCTCGGGCGCCTTGAGCGTTTCGTCGAGCCACTTCGAATCGAGCGTCGAGCTCGGCGGCGGTGCCGGTTCGGGCGCCAGCGTTTCAGGGCCCACACCCTCGGCGGGGGCGCTGCCGGGGTCGATGCCATAGACCTGGTCATCGGGTTCGACGACCATATCAGGCGCGGCGACTTCGGTGGTCAGGTCCGCCGGCGGCGTACCCCCCACCGCGCGGCTCATATAGGCGGCAAAGGCGCGTGCCGGTGCGCGGCCGCCCGCCAGCCCTGGAACTGCGCGCGCATCGTCACGGCCCATCCACACGCCGGTGGTGAGCTCGCTGGTGAAGCCGAGGAACCAGCCGTCCTTGTTCGAGCTTGTCGTGCCGGTCTTGCCCGCCAGCGGCCGGCCAATCTGCGCGGCGCGCCCGGTGCCGGTTTCGACCGCGGCCTTGAGCAGATCAGTCATTTTCGCCGCGACATAGGGTGCGACCAGAATCCGCGGGTTGGCGGTTTCGCGTTCGTACAACACGTCGCCGTTGGCGGTGGCGATGCGGGTGATCGCATAGGGCCGGACCTCGTTGCCGTTCGCCGCGACCGCGGCATAGGCGGTGGTCATTTCGAGCAAGGTGACATCCGAACTGCCGAGCGCCATCGCCGGGCGCCGGTCGATCGGCGTGGTCAGCCCGAAGCGCCGTGCGGTGTCCGCCACGGTATCGAAGCCGACCCGCGCGGCAAGCTGCACCGCGACAGTATTGACCGACTGCGCGAACGCCTGCCGCACCGTCATCGCGCCGAGGAACTTGCCGTTGCTGTTCTTGGGTGACCAGCCGTCGATGTTGACGGGTTCATCGACAACGCGGTCATCGGGTTCGACGCCGTCCTCGAGCGCCGCGAGATAGACGAACAGCTTGAAGCTCGACCCCGGCTGGCGACGTGCGGCCACCGCGCGGTTGTAGTTCGACGTCACATAGTCGCGGCCACCGACCATCGCGCGGACGCCGCCGTCGCGTGCCATGCTGACCAGTGCACCCTGCGCGCCGCCGGGGGTTTCGGTGGCAATCGCGGCTTCGGCGTCGCGCTGCATCGCCGGATCGAGCGTTGTCGATACGGTCAGCGAGGCGACCGATTCGTCGGTCAGTTCCTCGACTTGGGCGAGCACCCAGTCGGTATAATAGCGCACCCCCGAGGTGCGTTCCTGTGGTGCAAAGCGCAGCGTGCCGATGTCGGCGGCGGCCGTGTTCGCGAACTGGCAGTCGGGATGAAAGCTGGCGATCTGCAGCTCGCCGTCCAGACGCAAACTGGACAGAAGCTTGTCGGCCAAAATCAGGAAATCGTTGAAATCCAGAAAGTCATGCATGCAGTCCGGGGCCATCAGCAACGTGGTATCTCGCAACTTGGCATCCACGGCCACAAGATCCTTCAATTCGGAAATCAGGTCGTCGAGCAAGTCCTGCCCTGTGGTGGCATCACTGACCACGTAATGCACCTGCCCCTTGACAGACACGCTCTTGGCAAACGGGCACAGGTTGAGACCAATGACCGCGCGTTCCAGCCAGGCTTGGGTATCAGCAACCACACGATCGTGGATAGTCATAAATTTCTTTTCAGCAAAGGGCGACGGGCTCAGACAGCTCCGAGCAGCAAACGTGATCCCGTCAGGCGTTCGTG
>CALDHQ010000055.1 GCA_937894055.1 uncultured Polymorphobacter sp. | reverse complement strand
TCGATGTCCTGCCCGTCGAGCGACTGGCCGAGCACTTCGAGCCGCACGCCGGGCGCCTGCGCGACTTCGGCGACGAGGTCATGGTGGCGCTCCATGCTGTAGGGGGCGAAATAGGCGATCCAGATGCTGTCGCCGGCCGGGCGGACGCGGATGGTCAGTACGCCGTTCTTGTAGTCGGTGTCGGTGCGCGTCCAGTCGAGCCGGTCTTCGGAAATGCAGGCGCGGTAGTTCTCCCAGCCCCCCGGATATGCGGCACCACCAGCGTTGACGATACGCAGCACGCAGTCCTGGTCGGCCGCGCCGGTCAGCCGGAAATGGAACCATTGGTAGAAGTCCGAATGCGCGTCCTTGCGGATTTCGAGCTCGATATCGCCCGGTCCCTTGATGTGGCGCACGATGATGTTGCCGCTGTCGAAACCGGCCGAAATGGAAATGCTCAAGCTGTCCTCACTTTGTAACGCCGCGCTTTAGGCTGCTAGGTCAGTTTTTGTAGTTGACGGTCTTGCCCGCCGGGCCGGGGAAATCACGCAGCAAATTGCGCGCCAGACCAGGGACGGCACTGCCGAGCGAAGCCTCGGGGGTGCCGCTCTTCGCCTGGCTGATGGCGGTGCCTTCCCAGATGACCGTCTGTTCGCTGCGACGCTTGATTTGCAGCCCGAGCTGGCTGACGGCCATGACATTGGTGCCACCGCCGACGGGTACGTTCACGCCGCTGCTGACGCCGACCCCGCCACCGCCGCCGCCGAAGCTGGCGCCACCGACACCGAAGCCGACCGATACCGGCGGGCTGCTGCTGACCGCCTGGAATGTCTGGCCGTAGCTCAAAACGCCGACATACTCGGCCGCCGTCAGCGTCGACACCGGCGTAAAGCCGATGGCCGCGAGCTCATTGGAAACGATCCCCGCATAGGTGCGGAATTCAAGGTCATTCGCCTTCGACGGGTCGCGCGGCTCGACGAAGATGCTGCCCTTGGCAATCGGCGTGCCCATGTGGAAGCGCGTCACATTGGTACCGGTCGGCCCGGTCGTGCAACCGGCGAGAACCAGCAATACAGCGGCCGGGGCCAGAAGGCGGGTGAGGGTGCTGCGCTTCATGGGTTCATCCTTGGCGTTGACGTCTCGCTGCCGGTGCCGCGCACGGCGCCGGCGAGCGGGCAGTATGGCCTGCCCGCCGCCGCGCGCCAAGCGAGTCGATGCGCTTATTGCGGAACGCGGACCGTCGTGCCCGACGTGCCGGGGAAATCCTTGAGCAATGCGGCGCTGAGCGGGCGAATGGTGGCGCTCATCGATGCGGCGTCGGTGCCGGCGGTTTCGGTGACCGAGGCGCGGCCTTCCCAGATCGGCGTCATGTTGGCGCGGCGCTTGATCTGCATCGACAGCGTGTTGACCGCGACCAGATTGTCGCGGCGGCCGACGGGCACGGCGACAGCGGCGCCGGTGCTTGGCGCCGCCGTCCCGCTGCCGGTGAAGCCGAAGCCGACTTGCGTGTTGGCGGGCGCGGCGCGGCTCGACTGCGTGGTCTGCGTATAGGCCATGGTGGCGACGAATTCCGACGGCGCACCGCCGACAGGGGCGCCAAAGCCGATGCGCTGCAATTCCTCGATGACAACGGCCTGGAAGGTGCGGAATTCGACGGTGGTGGCGAGTGCCGGATCATTGGCTTCGACGACAATGCTGCCGCGGGTGACCGGCTGGCCCATGTGGAAGCGCGTCACCTCGATATCGGCGGGGCCGCTGCGGCACGCCGACAGCAACATCAGTGCGGCAAGCGGTGCCACCAGCAACGCGCGGCGATGGGCAGATTTGGTGTTCGTCATGGTGATGGTACTCCTCGAGCCTGTCAGGGGGGATGACGGGCGGCAATATGGACTCGCCGGCGAATCGCGCCAAGCGTGAATTGTCGCCATTCGCTTAGGACTTGCGCGGCAGCGCAGTTTTCCGGACAACGCGGCGTCGCCTTCACGGCAAAGGGAATTTGATGTCCGCCAATGTTCTGGTCACCGGTGGCGCCGGCTATATCGGCAGCCATGCCGTGCTGGCGCTGCTCGATGCCGGCCACACCGTGACGGTGCTCGATGATCTCAGCACCGGCTTTCGCTGGGCAGTGCCCGAAGCCGCGAGCTTCCATCAGGGCAATGTCGCCGACGGCGCGCTGATCGACAGCATCGTCGCGGCGCGCGGCATCGATGCGGTGATGCACTTCGCCGGTTCGATCATCGTCCCCGAATCGGTCACCGACCCGCTCAAATATTACCGCAACAACACCGCCGCGACGCGCGACCTGCTCGAATCGGTGGTGCGAAACGGCATTCGCCACTTCATCTTTTCGTCGACAGCGGCGGTCTATGGTTCGCCCGAACGCGTGCCCGTCGACGAGACGACGCCGCGCCTGCCGATC
The DNA here is from genome assembly GCA_937894055.1 of uncultured Polymorphobacter sp. Classification (GTDB taxonomy): domain Bacteria; phylum Pseudomonadota; class Alphaproteobacteria; order Sphingomonadales; family Sphingomonadaceae; genus Polymorphobacter_A. Next base: position 5,463 of record CALDHQ010000055.1, on the reverse strand, counting down.
AATCCCTATGGCACGTCGAAGCTGATGACCGAGCTGATGCTTGCCGATGTCGCGGCCGCGCACCCGCTGAACTACGCCGCGCTGCGCTATTTCAACGTCGCGGGTGCCGATCCGCAGGGGCGTGCCGGCCAGTCGACCGCCGGTGCGACGCACCTCATCAAGATTGCCGTCGAAGCCGCGCTCGGCAAGCGCGCCTCGGTCGCGGTCTATGGCACCGACTACGCCACGCCCGACGGCACCGGCGTGCGCGACTATATCCATGTCAGCGACCTGGCGGCCGCGCATGTCGCGGCGCTCGACCGGCTGATGGCCGCGCCTGACACCTCGCTGACGCTCAACTGCGGCTATGGGCGCGGCTTTTCGGTGCTCGAAGTGCTCGACGCTGTCGACCGCGTCGCCGGGGTCAAGCTCGACCGTGTGCTGGCACCGCGCCGTGGCGGCGATTCGGATGCACTGGTGGCGACGGGGGAGTTGATCCTGCAGCAACTCGACTGGGTGCCGCGCTACGCCGACCTCGATACCATTGTCGGCCATGCGCTGGCGTGGGAGCGCGGGCTGGCGCAGCGCTCAAACGTCTGATTGCCACTGCTGCGGCCTTGACTTGGCCGGGCCTCGCCCCTAGGAACGCGCCTTTCCATACCGACACCAGAATTCGACGGGACTACCGCAATGAAAGTTCGTAACTCGCTCAAGTCGCTCAAGGGCCGCCACCGCGACTGCCAGGTCGTCCGCCGCCGTGGCCGCACCTATGTGATCAACAAGACCAACCGCCGTTTCAAGGCGCGTCAGGGCTGATCAGCTGCGTTTCCGGCCCTGCGCCTGATTCGTCCCCCATCGTCATGCCGCCTACCGCTGTCGTCTTTGACATCGGCAACGTTCTCTATGGCTGGGATCCGCGCTTTCTCTACGCCAAGCTGATCGCCGATCCGGCGCAGCTCGACTGGTTCCTGGCGAACGTCGTGACGCATGACTGGCACTTCCAGCATGACGCCGGCCGCCCGTGGCGCGAAACCACCGCCGAACTCACCGCCGCGTTCCCCGATCACGCCGACCTCATCGCCGCCTATGTGCCGCGCTGGCTCGAAACCATTTCGGGGCCGGTGCCGGGGATGCTCGACCTCGTCGATGACCTTGCCGCACGCGGCGTGCCGCTGTTCGGCATCACCAATTTCAGCGCCGAATTCTGGGTGCCGTTCCGCGCCAGTGCGCCGGTGTTCGACCATTTCCGCGATATCGTCGTGTCGGGCACCGAGCGGCTGACCAAGCCCGATCCGGCAATCTACGCGCTGGCGCTCGACCGCTTCGGGCTGGCGCGCGGGCAGGGCCTGTTCATCGACGACAGGCTTGAAAATGTTGTCGCCGGCGAGGCCGCGGGCTTCCCCGGCCACCACTTCACCGGCGCCGCGCCGCTGCGCGCCGAACTGCAGCGCCTAGGCCTGCTCTGACTGCCGCGGGTCGGCCGCCGCCGATCGCAGCGCCGCACTCTTCTGGTAAATCAGTCCGCGCACGCGCTGGATATTGCCGACCGGCTGATGCGCGGCGATGCCGTGCCAGGGGTTGAACGCCAGCCGGTTGACCTCGGCCTCGCTCGCCTGCGCCGCGGCCCCGTCGAGGTCGCAGGACTTCACCACCAGCTCGGCGACCTTGACCATCGGCGCGACGCCGGTGTCCCAGGCGTAGCCACCATCGACGGGGGTGCGGACATCATCGACATGGAACTGCAGATACAGGTCGAAGCCGATGTCGCCGGCCGCCAGACGCCGCCGCAAATCGTCACGCAGATAGTCGGTCCATGACCCGCGACTGCGCCCCGGTGCCGGCCCCGACTGGCGCGGGCGCCAGTGGAACTTCGCCGGCGTCGGCCCGACCGACACCGGCACGACGCCCGAAAAGCCGATGGTCACGACGCTTTTCAGGAACAGCCGGCGCAGCGACCAGCCGATCGTCCAGAAGATGACCTCAAGGCCCTTGGCGATGCCCAGCCCGCGCAGCAGCTTGAACGGTGCGGTCAGCAGATTGCCCGTCGCCAGCGAAATCACCATCAGGTGCCCGGCGTGGTCGACGGGCAGATAGCCGCGGTCGAGCGCCAGAAAATCCTGCGTCGCCGCACGTGCTTCGCCGGGCAGCAGCTTGTCGCCGTCAACGCCCTCGACCTTCACCGCCAGCCCGACAAGGTCGGGAAACCAGTCGGGCTTGGTGGCGCTGAAGCCGTTCGACAGTCGCACCAGCGCCGAAAAGTCACGCGGCGCGGCGAAGATGCCGTGGCGCGCAATGGCGGGCAGGCCGGGCAATATCCGCAGCGTGCCGCGCAAGCCGGCGTGCGATTTGACATGGAAGGCGCGGTGCGGATTGCCGTCCCCGCGTCTGGCAAAATCACGCTGAAAACTGTTGATCGCAGCGGCGTCGATGCTGGCCTGCGCGCGGTCCGATTCGGGTATCCGGTCCTGCCACTGCGGTGGCAATTCATTCGTCATTGTGCCCCCCATTCACGCCGAGCCCCCGGCGGCGCTGTGCGCTCTTCAACCGGGTGCAGGCCTCAGGCCTGCCCGCCGGAGGCCCTTGAATCCCTTACCCGTAATCCTTCAACTCGTCCCCCGTCAGCCGCACGACATGGATGACATTCGTCGTTCCCGGCGTTGAAAACGGCACGCCGGCGATCAGCACCAGCACATCGCCGCCCTGCGCGAGCTGCGTGCGCAGCGCCATGCGCTTCGACTTTTCGACCATTTCCTCGAAGTCCTTGACGTCGCGCGTCTCGACGGCGTGGACGCCCCAGACCAGCCCCATGCGGCGCGCGGTGGCCTTTTTGGGGGTCAGGCACAGCACCGGCACGAGCATGCGTTCGCGTGCGGCGCGGCGCGCGGTCGAGCCCGAAATGGTGAAGCACGCCACCGCGCGCGCGCCAATGGTGCGCGAGATCTGCGCCGCGGCGGCCGACAGTGCATCGGCGGTGGTGGCGTCGGTTTCGGTCTCGTGGAAGTGGACGCGGGCGTAATATTGCGGGTCGTCCTCGACCTCGCAGGCGACCTTGTCCATCATCGCGACGGCCTCGACCGGGAAGGCGCCCGCGGCGCTTTCGGCCGACAGCATCACTGCATCGGCGCCGTCGTAGATGGCGGTTGCGACGTCGCTGACTTCGGCGCGGGTCGGGGAGGGTGAGACGATCATCGATTCGAGCATCTGCGTCGCCACGACCACCGGCTTGCCCATGGTGCGCGCCATGCCGACAATGCGCTTTTGCGCCGGCGGCACCTGTTCGGGCGGCAGTTCGACGCCGAGGTCGCCACGCGCCACCATCACCGCGTCGGCGAGTTCGAGGATTTCGGCGAGGCGGTCGAGCGCCTGCGGCTTTTCGATTTTCGCCAGCAGCGACGCCTTGCCGCCGATCAGCGCGCGCGCTTCGGCGACGTCTTCGGGGCGCTGGACGAAGCTCAAGGCAATCCAATCGACGCCTTGTTCAAGCGCGAACGCCAGGTCGGAACGGTCCTTGGCGGTCAGCGCCGGCAACGGCACGACGACATCGGGGACGTTGACGCCCTTGTGGTTCGACAGGAAGCCGCCGACTTCGACGCGCGTTTCGATGCGCGCCGCATCGACATGATGGACGCGCAGCACGATCTTGCCGTCATCGAGCAGCAGCCGCGCGCCGGGGGCGAGTGCTGCGAACAGCTCGCGGTGCGGCAGCTCGACCCGCGTCACGTCGCCGGGCGTCGGGTCATGGTCGAAGGTGAAGGTCTTGCCGTACAGCAGCTCGACCTTGGGCTGCGCGAACTTGCCGCAGCGCAGCTTGGGCCCCTGCAAGTCCGCAAGGATGGTCAGCGGCCGGCCGATTTCCTTTTCAAGCGCGCGGATATTGGCGATCAATTCGGCACGGTCGGCGTTGGCGCCGTGGCTCATGTTGATGCGGAACGCATCGGCGCCGGCGAAATACAGCGCGCGGATCATGTCCGGGGTTTTCGATGCCGGCCCCAGCGTGGCGAGAATCTTGACCTTGCGGCGGCGCGGCGAAACCAGTTGGGCCAAAATATCCTCGCAGTCTTTGAATGGACTTACCTTATAACGTCAGACTGCACCTGCATACCGGAGACATACGTATGTTACGCGACAATGATGCCGTTCAGGCCGCCGCCTTTCGCCGTTTGCTGGCGCATTTGCAGCAGCGCACCGATGTCCAGAACATCGACCTGATGATCCACGGCGGCTTTTGCCGCAACTGCCTCGCCGACTGGCTGGCGGAGGCCGCAGCCGACGCCGGTGTCGCGCTCGACAAGGAGGCGGCGCGCAGCGAGGTCTATGGGATGAGCTACGCCGACTACAAAGCCCGCCACCAGACCCCGGCGACCGATGCACAACTGGCGGCAATGGCGGCCAGCGTCGCGCGCAACGCGCACTAGGCCTGGCCTCAGCCTTCACCAACCCCGCTCATCCCGAGCGAAGTCGAGGGACACGCTGGGCCGTCGGGGTGTCCCTCGACTTCGCTCGGGATGAGCGGGGTTAGGTTGGTTCGAATTGGGTGTGGCGCGCCTAGCTCAACAGCCAGCGCGCCGTCCAATAGGTGATGCCGGCACCCGCATAGGCCATGGCGAACAGATAGCCGAACATGAACGCCGGCCATTTCCAGCCGTTGGTTTCGCGCCGCGTCACCGCCAGCGTCGAAATGCACTGCGGCGCGAACACGTACCACGCCAGGAACGCCAGCGCGGTCGGCAGGCTCCACGCGGCGCGCAGTTTGTCGATCAGCGGCGCGGCAAGGTCGTCCTCGCTGCCTTGCAGTGAATAGACGGTGCCCAAGGCGCTGACCGCGACTTCGCGCGCTGCCATGCCGGGGACCAGCGCCAGCGCGATTTCCTTGTTGAAGCCGATCGGCCGGAACACCGGCTCCAGCGCCGCCTCGATCGCCGTCCGGCCGGAATGAGTGACGACGTCCCAGGTGAAGGCGAGCACGTCGCGCCAATGTCCGTCGGAGATAAAGGTCGCCGCGACGGCAACGGCATCCTGCGCCTGAAGCGCTGTCCCGAACGAGTCGAGCCAGCGCGCCGCGATTTCCCCGGCTTCGTCGGGAGTTTCAGCAAACTGTACAGACATCAACGCTACTCCGGATGAGGGATCAGTCGAGCTTCACGCCCGACGCCTTGACCGCGGGCTCCCAGAGCTTGCGGTCTTCGGCCAGGAACTGGTCGAACCCGGCACGGCCGGGCGGCGGCAGGTCGAGGCCGAGATCGCTGCTCCAGCGCTTCTGGATGTCCGGCGACTTCAGTGCCTCGGCGATGGCGGCTTCGAGCCTCGCGAGGATCGGCTCGGGCGTGCCGGCCGGCGCGCCGACGCCGTACCACGAGGTGGCGACATAGCCCGGCACGGTCTCGGCGATGGCCGGAATGTCGGGCGCCGCCTTGGAGCGCTGGGCCGAGGTGACGCCCAGCCCCTTGAGCTTCCCGGCGCGGACCTGCGGCAGCATGGACGGCA
>CALDHQ010000054.1 GCA_937894055.1 uncultured Polymorphobacter sp. | reverse complement strand
GAATCTCGGCGAGCTGCGGATCGGCGACACCGTCAAGGCCGGCCCGAAGCTGATCACCCTGGAAGACATCGAGCACTTCGCGCACTTCACCGGCGACACGTTCTACGCCCACATGGATGAAGCCGCAGCCGCGGCCAATCCGTTCTTCGGCGGTCGGGTGGCGCACGGCTATTACATCCTGTCGGTCGCCGCCGGATTGTTTGTTGATCCGTCTCCTGGACCGGTGCTCGCGAACTACGGCCTCGACAACCTGCGTTTCGTGACGCCGGCCAAGCCGGGCGATTCTTTAAGCGTCACGCTCACCTGCAAGGGCAAGAACCCGCGCATCACCGAAAACTACGGCGAAGTACGCTGGGACACGGTGGTCACCAACCAGGACGGCAAGGTCGTCGTCGAGGAGGGCAGCTTCCCGACGTACGCCGAGGTCGACGCCATGGACTACTTCGTCGACGGCGTCGTCGGCAAGCTGATCTACACCAAGCTGTACGAAGCGTTCTTCGTCGAGGTGAAGGTCGCGGCGTTCACGGCGTTCGTGCTGGCCTTCCCGATCATCGCCAACCAGCTATGGGCGTTCGTCGCGCCCGGGCTGTACAAGTCCGAAAAGCGCGCGTTCCTGCCGTTCCTGATCGCGACGCCGGTGTTGTTCACGCTTGGCGCGGCGCTGGCCTACTACGTCGTGATGCCCACTGCATTTACCTTCTTCCTGGGCTTCCAGACCACCGCGGGCGCGACCGGTATCGCGCAACAGGCGCTGCCGTCGATGGATGAGTATCTGTCGCTGGTGATGCACTTCATCATCGCGTTCGGCGTGGCGTTCCTGCTGCCGGTGCTGCTGCTGCTGCTCGAACGCGCCGGTATCGTCAGCCGCGCGCAGCTTATTGCCGGGCGGCGCTATGCCATCGTCGGCGCGTTCATCATCGCCGCGGTGCTGACGCCGCCCGATATCCTGTCGCAGTGCATGTTGGCGATCCCGCTGATCCTGCTTTACGAAGCGTCGATCGCGATTATCTGGTTCACCGAGCGCAAGCGCGCCAAGGCGGAGGCGGCGGGCTGAGCCTGCGGCACAACGTCCGCGCGCGCCTCTCTTGATCCTCCCCTGCAAGGGGAGGGGGACCATGCTCTTTGCATGGTGGAGGGGTGGCACTGGCGGCAATCAGTATTCCTGAAGCGCTGGTGACAACCCCTCCACCGCCAAGTGGCGGTCCCCCTCCCCGAAGACGGGGAGGATCAAGAGGGGGCGGAATTTTTGGTTTCGGCCATCGCCGGCCAGAAAAATTTGAACCCGGCCACGCACGGGGGGCGGTCGTGGCCGGGTTCGTCTTCGGGCCCGGCGAGCGGGATCAAGCCTGAGGACCCGGAGCAAAGTGTGTCAAATTGCCCGGACGTCCGCCACCCCGATTGTGTTGAAAGTGGCAAAATGTCGCACCGAATGCGGTAAATCGATACGTTTCTGCGACAGTATTCATGTGTTTGCACGGTGACTGCCGGAAATACTGCGTTGAATGCAGACTTGAGCAATTTTATGTCGCAAGCAAATTTGTGCCAAGTAACTGGCTTGTTTCTGCAAGTTGTTATCAAGTTCTTAAACTAGCATTTCGGCTGTCAAAAATGCTTTGGGATGCGGCGATTATTGGGCGCAGGATCGACGCGCACTATGCCGCAACTGTCGCGCTTGCCGGCTTGCGCGGCCAATTTGCGGCTGTCACAAGACCTGCATGACCGAGGCTCTCGCCCCACTTGCGCTGCCCGCGGATGCCGCGCGTTTGCTTGACGGCATGGCGGTCGATGCGGCGCTGGCGACGGCGGTCGCGCATGCCTTCAGCCAGTCGCCGTATCTCAAGCGGCTGCTGCGGACGCGCAAGGCGGTGCTGCCGCTGATTGCCGAAGCGGGCTTCGACGCCGCGTTCGAGGCGGTGATGGCGCAAGCCGCCGCCGCGACGGACGACATCGACGAACTGCTGCGCGCTGCCAAGGCTGATGTCGCGTTGCTGGTGGCGCTGGCCGACCTCAGCGGCGCCTGGCCGCTCGAAGCGGTGACGATGGCGCTGTCGCGCTTTGCCGATCTGGCGCTGCAGCGCGCGGTGGCGGCAGCGCTGGCCGAACGCGATGCGCCCGACGCCGGCTTCGCGGTGCTCGGGCTGGGCAAGCTCGGCAGTTATGAGCTCAACTATTCGAGCGATGTCGACCTGATCTTTTTGTATGACCCCGATGTCATTCCGGTGCGGCCGCGCGAGGACCATGCCGAGGCGGCGGTGCGCATCGGCCGGCGCATCGTGCAGATCATGGATGCGCCGACCGCCAGCGGCTATGTCTTCCGCACCGACCTGCGGCTGCGGCCGTCGCCCGAAGCGACGCCGATCGCGATGACCTTTGCGGCGGCCGAGCATTACTACCAGTCGGAGGCGCTGACCTGGGAGCGCGTGGCGTTCATCCGCTGCCGCGTCTGCGCCGGCGACGTGCCGCGCGGGAACGAATTCCTCGACACCATCGCGCCGTTCCTTTGGCGCCGCAGCCTCGATTACACCGCGATCCGCGACATCCAGTCGGTCAGTCTGCGCATCCGCGACCATTATGACGCGGGGCAGGAAGTCGGGCCGGGCTTCGACTTGAAGCGCGGGCGCGGCGGCATCCGCGAAGTCGAATTCTTCGCGCAGATCCACCAGATGATCTGGGGCGGGCGCGATGCGCGGTTGCGCGTGGCGCCGACGCTGGAAGCACTCGCGGCGCTGGCCGACGCCGGGCGCATCGACGCGCTGACGGCGGCGCAACTGGCGCACGCCTATCGCTTCCTGCGCACCGTCGAGCACCGGCTGCAGATGCGCGCCGACGAGCAGACGCATGCAGTGCCGACCAATGCCGCGCAGCGCGAGGCGGTGGCGCAGCTGTGCGGCTTTGCCGACTGGCGCGCCCTCGAACACCGGTTGAAGGACGCGACGGCGGGCGTAGCGGCGGCGTATGATTTGCTGATCGCGCAGGCCGGCGGCGTCGAGGTGCCGACCGAGACCAAGGCGCTGCGGCGCTGGCTGACCGATGCGGGGCTCAAGCCGGCGGCGTTCGTGCCGCTGATCGAGCGCTGGCGGCAGGGCAAGTATCGCGCGCTGCGCGCCGAGGCGAGCCGGCACGAGTTCGAGGATATTCTGCCCGAACTGCTGGCGACGCTGGCGGCGGCAGGTGACCCGGCGCAGGCCGCCGCGCGCTTCGACAGTTTCCTCGAGCAATTGCCGGCTGGATTGCAGTTCTTCGCGCTGCTGAGCGCCAATCCAAAGCTGATGCCGCTGCTGGGGCGGCTGCTCGGGGTGACGCCGGTGCTGGCGAATGCGCTGGCGCGCGATCCGGCGCTGCTCGACGTGCTGCTCGGGCCGGAGGCATTTGTGCCGTTGCCCGACGGTGCGGCGCTGCTCGCCAATCTGCGCAGCTTTGTGCGTGGTTCGAAGCATCTTGAAGTCACGCTCGACCGCGTCCGCAACTGGACCGGCGAGCATCGCTTCCAGGTCGGCGCGCAGCTCATCGAAGCGCGCGTCGATCCGCTGGTGGCAGCGACCGGGCTCAGTGACTTGGCCGACGCGGCGCTGCAGGTGCTCGGCGATGCCGTCGAGGCGGAGTTTGCCGCGACGCACGGGCGTATCGCCGGTGCCGGGCTGATCGTGCTGGCGATGGGGCGCTACGGCGGCCGGGCGCTGACGCATGCGTCCGACCTCGACCTGATTTTCCTGTTCAGCGGCAGTCACGAGGCGATGTCCGACGGCGCCAAGCCGCTGGCGGCGACGAGCTATTTCAACCGGCTGGCGACGCGGTTGACGGCGGCGCTGTCGGTGCCGACCGCGGCAGGCGCGCTTTATGAAGTCGATACGCGGCTGCGGCCTTCGGGGTCGCAGGGGTTGCTCGCGGTCAGCCTCGACAGCTTCGCGCGCTACCAGCGCGAGGCGGCATGGACGTGGGAGCATCTGGCGCTGACGCGTGGCCGCGTTGTTGCGGGCGATATGGAGGCGGCGCAGGCGGTGATCACCGAGATTCTGCAGGCACCGCGTGACGCGGACACGCTGCGTACCGACGTGCTGGCGATGCGCGGCGATATCGATGCGGCGAAGCCCGGCCACGGCTTCTGGGACGTCAAGCTCGGCAAGGGCGGGCTGGTCGATCTGGAGTTCATCACGCACTTCCTGCAGCTGCGCGACCGTGTGGCGCAGACGCCCGACCTGCGCGCCGCGATTGCCGAGCTGGTGGCGCGCGGCACGCTCGACGCGGCGCTGCTCGATGCGCACGACCTGCTGACGCGGCTGCTGATCATGCTGCGGCTAGTGTTGCCCGACGCCGGTGCGGCGGCGACGCGCGTCGCCGCCGCACCAGCGGGCGTCACCGGGTTGCTGGCGCAGGCCACAGGGCAGGCGGACTTCGCGGCGCTCGAGGCTGCGGTCGCTGCGGCAAGAAGCAGCATCGTCGGGGCCTGGGAGGTGCTGTTCGACAAGCGGCGGTGATGCTAGGCAATCGTTGCGGCTTGGTCGCACCAACCAACGTCGCTCATCCCGAGCGAAGTCGAGGGACACGCCGAGGCTGTTGCGCGTCCCTCGACTTCGCTCGGGAAGAGCGGGTTTGGGTGTAGTTGGACCGCAATACCGTCCAGGTCGCAGCAAGCACATTACAGGAGCATCGCATGACCATCGCGCCCGGCACCGCCGCCCCCGATTTCCACCTGCCCAGCGACGCCGACGGTGACCTGTCGCTCGCCAGCGCCAAGGGCCGCAAGCTGGTGCTGTATTTCTACCCCAAGGATGACACGTCGGGCTGCACCACCGAAGCCAAGGCATTCACCGCGCTCGCCGCCGACTTTGCCGCCGCCGACACTTTGGTTATCGGCGTGTCGAAGGACAGCATCGCCGCGCACGCCAAGTTCCGCGCCAAGCACGCACTGGGCGTGGCGCTCGGGTCGGACCCCGAGGGCAAGGTCGTCGAAGCGTACGGCGTCTGGGTCGAAAAGAGCCTGTACGGGCGCAAGTACATGGGGATCGAACGCGCCACCTTCCTGATCGGCCGCGACGGCAAGGTCGCGCAGGCCTGGCACAAGGTGAAGGTCGCCGGCCATGCCGAAGCGGTGCTCAAGGCCGCACAAGCGCTCGCGTAAATGACGACACTCGGGCAAGCGGCGGTCGGCGTGCTGCTGACTGGCGACGCGCGCGCCAAGGCGGCCGCCGCGTTGCAGGCCGCGGCCGATTGGCGCGCCGGCAAGCTGGCGGATGGCTGGGTACCGGTGCCAGATCGGCCGGCGCGGCCCGCACACCCCGAACTGCGCGATCCGTCGCACATGCCCAAGCGCGGCAAGGCGGGCAATCTGGCGTCACGGCAGGCGCTGCTGCACGCGGTGGCGCATATCGAACTCAACGCGATTGACCTGGCGTTCGACATTGTCGCGCGCTTCGGACGCGCGATGCCGCGGGCGTTTGTCGATGACTGGGTGCGTATCGGCGGCGAGGAGGCCGAACATTTCACGCTACTCGCCGACCGGCTCGAGGTGATTGGCACGCATTACGGCGCGCTGCCCGCACATGACGGGCTGTGGCGTTCGGCGATGGCGACGGCGCATGACCTGCTGGCGCGGCTCGCGGTGGTGCCGCTGGTGCTGGAGGCGCGCGGGCTCGATGTCACGCCGGAAATGATCGCGCGGCTCGATCGCGGCGGCGACCATGACAGCTCGGCCATCCTGCAGCGCATCTATGCCGACGAAATCGGCCATGTCGCGGCCGGATCGAAATGGTTCCATTTTTGCTGCGCCGAATCGAATCTAGTGCCGCAGGCCGCATTTAAATCGGCCGTCGCAAGCCATTTCAGCGGGGCCGTTAAGCCACCGTTCAACGACTCGGCGCGCGAACAGGCCGGTTTGCCCCCCGGCTTCTATCTGCCGGTTGAACCGTCGCCGGCGTGATGCTTCAACAGACTCGTCGGGACCAAGGTTAACCAAGGCCCGGCAGGATCAGGAAGGCTGAAGGTTGATTCGGCGCCCGGTCGGCAGCAGCGGCTGCAGGCCGGTAAGTGAAGCATACAGGGGGTTGCACAACGTGGTTCGGATCGACGCTGCCTGGCAAAGGTTTGCGACGCGTCTGACGCGAGCGCTTCCGGAACATGTCTTCACCTGGCACCGCGCCGACCGGTTGCACGTCATCACGATAGGGACACGCGAACAGCTTATGGCAATTGGTGGAACTGCTCTGGTGTTGGGTTGGCTCGGTGTTGCAACCGCCAACATGGTCGCTGGCAACAGCGTCACCGATGCACAGCTCGCTGCCAAACAGGCCGAACTCGCGGCGCTGTCGACCCAGGTTTCGGTGATGAAGTCCGACGTCAGCGCGCTCAAGGGCAACGTCGCCACCACCGCCGCGAAGATCGAAGCCCGCCAGCAATTCCTCGCCTCGCTGCTCACCGGCAAGCGCGACCTCGCACAGCTCGCAGCGATGCTGCCGCGCGCCGATGCCGGTGGTGATGCCCTCGTCACCGCCGCCGAGCTGCTGCCGGTCAAGGGCAAGCGCGGCAAGAACGCCCAGATCAATCCGGCGCTCGCCGAAGCCGCCGTGCTCGAACCGTTCCGCAAGCTCGAATCGCAGCAGCTGGCGTTTGTCGATACCGCGACGAACGCCGCGCAGGCCCGCCTCAAGGAAACCCAGACGCTGGTGCGCCGCCTCGGGCTCGATCCCGACCGGCTGATCGCGCAGTCGGCTGCCGGCATGGGCGGCCCCTATGTGCCGGCGAACAGCGAAGCGCTGACCGGCGCCGAGCCGCGCTTCAAGGATCTCTACCTCAGCTGGAAGAAGCTCACCACGCTCGAAGCGGCGCTGGTGTCGATCCCGGCCTTCGCCCCGGTTTCCAATTATTCGCTGACCTCGGGCTTCGGCTATCGCTACGACCCGTTCAACGGCGGTGCCGCCATGCACGCCGGGCTCGATATGGCAGGCAGCCAGGGCGAGCCGATCTATGCGGCAGCCGCAGGTGTCGTCGGCGTTGCCGGCCGCAGCGGCGGCTACGGCAACCTCATCGAGCTCGAACACGGCCGCGGCATGGCGACGCGCTATGGCCATTTGTCGAAAATCCTCGTCCAGCCCGGCGAGAGCGTCAAGCAGGGCCAGCTGATCGGCCGCATGGGCTCGACCGGCCGCTCGACCGGCACGCATCTGCACTATGAAGTCCGCATCGATGGCCGCGCGGTCAATCCGCGCCCCTATCTCGCTGCCAGCAGCTATGTGCTCGCCGCACAGGGCCGTGCCGTGCAGGGCGCGACCGAAGCCGGAACCGCGGTAGCTGCCAGCAGCTTCACAGGTCCGCGTTTCACCGCAGGTATCGGCGGCCGCTAAGGCTGCCAATTGCAACCACGTCGCATCATGCCTATGTTGACGGCATGAACGCACCCCAACTCATGCCCGCCGCCGCTGCCCGTGTCGCTGCCATTGCTGCGCGTCAGGGCAAGCCGGGGCTCAAGCTGCGGCTCGCCGTCGATGGCGGGGGGTGCGCCGGGTTCCAGTACCGCTTCGGCCTTGAAACCGACGCCGCGCCCGATGATCTGGTGGTCGAAACCGACGGCGTGACGATGCTCGTCGATGCCGTCAGCCTGCCGTTCCTCGAGGGCGCACAGGTCGACTATGTCGAAACCATCGGCGCCGCGAGCTTCCAGGTGAAGAACCCCAACGCCCAGTCGGGCTGCGGCTGCGGCAGCAGCTTTTCGGTTTAGGCTTTACGACGCTAGGAGCCGCGCGCCGGCGCTGCTAAACAGTCGCCATGCGCATCGCGACTTTCAACATCAACGGTACCGCCGCCCGTCTGCCGCGCTTGCTCGAATGGCTGGCAGCGACGCAGCCCGACGTCGCCTGCCTGCAG
>CALDHQ010000053.1 GCA_937894055.1 uncultured Polymorphobacter sp. | reverse complement strand
ACGCTGGGGGCGGCGGTGCCGAGCGCCGGGGTGGCGTGCGCCATCGACCGCGATATGCTGGCGCGCATCGCTGCGCTGGCGCCTGACGGCAGCGACGAGCCGTTCGACGCGACCTGCCTGACCGAGGATTACGAGCTCGGCATCAAGATCAAGCGGCTCGGCGGCCGCGGCGCGATGGTCCGCATCCGCTGCCGCGCCACCGGCGAGATCGTCGCGACGCGCGAACATTTTCCGGCGACGCTCGACACCGCGCTGCGCCAGAAGACGCGCTGGCTGCTCGGCATCGCGCTGTCGGGCTGGGACCGCATCGGCTGGCACGGTGGGCTGACCGACCGCTTCATGCTGGTGCGCGACCGCAAGGCGATTGTCGCGGCGCTGCTGACGCTGGCGGGCTATGCCGCGGTGCTGCTGGTGTCGGCGGATACGACGGTGCGCTACATCTGGCCGCAACTGACGCGGCAGGCGCCGCTGGTGGCGCCGGGGTCGCTGCTCGAACTGCTGCTGGCGTTCAACGTCTTCGTGCTTGGCTGGCGGCTGCTGATGCGGGCGCTCTACACCGGCTATGCGCATGGCGTGCGCGAGGGGGTGCGGGCGATCCCGCGCGCACTGATCGGCAATGTCATCAACGCCGCCGCGGCGCTGCGTGCCTGCCGCCGCTATCTGCGCATCGCGCAGGGGCGCGAGGCCAATTACTGGGACAAGACCGCGCACCGCTTCCCGCAAGCCGCCGAATGAAAGCGGCAGCGCGCACGGTTGCGTTCGCGCCGCTCGCGTCGATCAAGCCGCTGCGCGCGGTCATCGTGCTGGCGCTGCTCGATACGCTGTGGGTCGGCGCGCGCGCCACGGTGCTGATCGACGATTTCCACGCCGCCATCGCCGCGCTGCAGACGCATACGGTGCAGCTGTTTCGTCCGCCCGCGCCCGAATTGCCTGTTCCGGTGCCGGTCGCGGTGGCACCGCGCGTGCCGTCACCCGAACCCGCCGTTCCAACCGAACAGCCTGTTGATTTCGCGTCGGTGGTCGATGCCGTGGCGGATGCACAGACCGCCCCCGCACCACCGCAAACGCAAGGCTTCGGCAACATCAACCGCATGGTGTCGCAAGTGGTCGGACTCAATGAGACCGGCTTCATGCTGGCATCCTATCACCCGCCGCGACGGCCACCGGTGCCCGCCGATGTGGCGCAGCAGGCCTATGACAGCCTGGCGACCGGTGACCGGCGTGCGGCCGCACAGGGCTTTGAAACTGCGGTCGCGCTGGCGCCCGTTGACCCGCGTGCTGTCGCCTGGAGCCGCGAGGCCGCGCGGCTGGGGCGGCGCTGGTCGGGGTCGGCGTATATCTTCGCGCGCGGCGCCGGGCCGCCGGGGTTTGCCAGTGCGGCGCTGCTCGGCGGCGGGCAATCGGGGGCGACGCTGGCGTTCACGCCGGCACCGCTGGCAGCGCGGCCACTGGCGCTGACCTTGCGCGGCGCGGTGGCGCATGACGGCATCGGCATCGATGACAACAGCGCGCAAGGGGCATTGGGACTGCGCTGGCAGTTCATGCCGGGGCTGGCGCTGGCGGGCGAGTGGCTGGTGTCGAGCGGCACATCCGCGCCGTCAGGCTGGACGGCGCGGCTGACCGGCGGTGCATCGGGGCGCACGCGTGGCCTCGACTGGAACGGCTATGCCGAAGCGGGCGTCGTCAACGCCAACCCCTATGCGGCAGGTCAGGCCTTCGCCGGCTGGCGGCTGCCGGTGCGCGGCGTGCGCG
Organism: uncultured Polymorphobacter sp.; assembly: GCA_937894055.1. GTDB lineage: Bacteria > Pseudomonadota > Alphaproteobacteria > Sphingomonadales > Sphingomonadaceae > Polymorphobacter_A. The sequence goes on along the minus strand of CALDHQ010000053.1, from coordinate 737 downwards.
TGCAGGCCGGTGCGGGTGTCTGGGGCGCGGTGCAGGTTGACGGCAGCAGCGTCGACCGGCTCGACGTCGGGCCGAGCCTGCGGCTGCACGCCGGGACGCTGCCGATCGATCTGATTGTCGATTACCGCTGGCGCGTGGCCGGCAACGCCAGCCCCGGCAGCGGCATTGCGGTCACGCTGGCGGGCTACTTCTGATCAGCCGTTGTCGTTGGCAACGCGGCGCCGGACTTCGAGTTTGCGCAGGATGGCGCGGGTGCGCATCAGGCTGAGCAACTCGTTGATCGAGGCGATGCCGCGTTCGGCCATGTCGAGCGCTTCGGCTTCGTCGACGCGGCCGGCGGTGTGTTCGAAGAAGAAGCGCATTTCCTGCGCCGTCACCCATTCGACGAAATCATTGTAGATCGGCATCATCCCGTCGCGGAAGTTGTGGCTATCGGTAAAGCCCGTCGCCCGCAATTCGTCGAGAACGCGCAGAATGGCGGCATCGCGCGCCGTCACCGTATCCTGGGCATCAACGTCGATGAAACCCGTTGCGACAAGTTCGGCGATTTCGTCGCGCGTATGCCCGAGTCCGGCAACGACGGTGTCGACCGTGATCCGCGCGGCGTCGGCATCGAGCCGCGCGCGCAGCATCGAATCGAGCTGCGGGAACGCCGCGGGTGCGAGCCAGCGTTCGCCGTCTTCGGCATAGATCGGAAGAGCACACGTCTGAACTCCAGTCACGCCAATGTATCTCGT